>NZ_JAAHGT010000816.1 GCF_010672385.1 Okeania sp. SIO2F4 | reverse complement strand
CTTCTATTTCTAGAGTGGTAAATTTTTGCTTTGTCTCCATTTCAACAAAGACCGGATCTAAGGGTGGGGGAGAAAAATTTGATTAATTTTGACAACCTATATTTTTCTGTAGTTGTTCTAATTCTGCTTCTATTTCCAGAGCGGTAAATTTTTGCTTCGTCTCCATTTCAGCAAAGACGGGGTCTAATTCCATTAATTCCATCATGGCTTGATTATAAGCTTCTTGCCAAGAAACTCGATCTAAAATTTTCCTCTCCATCCGTTCAAAAGTTGCAAAAGAATCAACTATTCGGTTTTGTGGAGATGAGTTAATAGCTTGAAAAAATCCATAAATACCAAGACCGACTACTCCGCCAAAAGCTGCCATTGTTCCCATTCCAATACCAAAAGCAGTTCCCCCAACACCCAACCCCATACCACCAAGAGTAGAAGAAAGAATTACTCCTCCGTAACTACCCATACCAATAAAACCAAAAGCAGTGGGGTCTGATTTTGTAATAGCTTTGAAAGCACCATAGGTTGCTGCACCGACAACTGCACCAGCACCAATAACAGGAGTTGCACCGATGCTCATTCCTCCAAAACTGCCTATTAATCCCATATTGCCAACTGTAGTAGAAAAAGTTGCACCAGTTGCTGCACCTGTGGATATAAAAAAGAAACTTTCCGGTAAATTATTATTCATTGGTCTGCTGCTTCATAAAACTGAAATAAAACGTCATATAACGACATTTTAATGTTTACTTTCTGTCTCTTGGTCAGCATTCCCTCTCTTGGTCAGCATTCCGCAAGCGAGCTGTCGGCGGCGCGGGGTCGCACCGCTTGCGTCTTACGCCGACGCGGGGTCTGACCGCCTTCCACCGGAACTGTCGGCAGCAGGACCTCCACAGGCATCCACGGTCAAGCCGACCGCATCTGTTGAGTGCGTCTTGCATTCTGAGGTTTCCTCAGAATTACGCACTCGCTTTCTTAAATTTATACTTGCGTTTAAATCGCGGTCTATAGATATCCCACAATCAGAACATTAATATACATTATATCCTTATTCTTTGATTAAGTCAATGCTCTATCAAACTGATACAAGGTGTCATATTAGATCGATCGGGACTTAGGCAGAACTACCATATCTAGTAGGGGGTAAACGGCAGTTCACCTCTACAGATTGTTTATGATTTTATATTTTGCGTCAGTCCTGTTGATAAAATATGATAACATAAACAAGAAACCGGGTTTATTACGCTGATTATTGTATTGAAAATTATGAAATTTCCTAGATAAACCAGGTTTCTGCGTCAGTCCTAATCAACATCAGAATAATCTAGAATCAATTATTACATAAATAGTTGACAGTTGTACTAACTCATTAGAAGATAAAAATATTTCCAAATTTACTATTTCCCATTTAGCCAAAAATATGACTACTAACAAACCCAAAATTATTGTTATAGACGACGATCCCACAGGTTCCCAAACCGTTCATAGTTGCTTACTCCTAACTAAGTGGGATGTAGAAACCCTAAAATTAGGATTGCTTGACAAATCTCCCATATTTTTTATCCTCTCCAATACTCGCGCTCTGACTCCCGAACAAGCAGCGATCGTGACACGAGAAGTCACACATAATCTGACAGAGGCGATCGCTCAATCAAATATCCAAGATTTTCTAGTTGTCAGTCGTTCTGACTCGACTCTACGAGGTCACTACCCTATAGAAACCGATGTTATTGCAGGAGAACTCGGTCAGTTTGATGCTCATTTCTTAGTTCCGGCATTTTTTGAAGGAGGGAGAGTCACCCGCAACAGCACCCACTATTTAATAGTCAATGGTGTAGAAACCCCAGTTCACGAAACAGAATTTGCTAAAGATTCAGTATTTGGCTACACCTATAGTTATTTGCCTGATTATGTGGAGGAAAAAACTAAGGGTCAGATCAAAGCTGAAACTGTAGAAAGATTTACACTTAATGATATTCGTTCTGGGAGTTTGGAACGTTTACTGAAATTGACTAGCAACCAATGTGGAGTTGTGGATGGAGAAACTCAAGCGGATTTAGATAGTTTTGCTAACGATCTATTGGCAGCAGCAAGTCAAGGTAAAAAATTTCTGTTGCGGAGTGCTGCCAGTATTTTAACTTCCCTCGCTGCTTTAGGTTCTCAACCTGTAGCTGCGGAGGAAATGAGACAATATGTCAGAAGTGGAAAACCAGGTGTAATTATTGTGGGTTCTCACGTTAAGAAGTCTACTCAACAGTTGGAAAAATTATTACAGGAATCTGAGGTAGTGGGTGTAGAGGTAGATGTGTCTCATTTAGTTGCAGACTCTCCAGAGCAAAGAGCAACTTTACTCAAAAATATTCTGGAAAAAGTTTATGCTGTTCATGCAGAAGGGAAAACTCCTGTAGTTTATACCAGTCGCGAGGAGTTGACTTTTGAAAATGTGCAGGTGCGTTTAGAGTTTGGTGTGGCAGTGTCGGAATTATTGATGGATATTGTTAGGGGTTTGCCAGAGGATATCGGGTTTTTAATTAGTAAAGGTGGAATTACTTCTAATGATACTCTGAGTAAAGGTTTAGCTTTGACTACTGCCAGATTGTTGGGTCAGGTTTTAGCAGGTTGTTCGATGGTGCGAACTCCTACAGACCATCCTCAGTTTCCTGAGTTACCTGTGGTGTTGTTTCCAGGAAATGTTGGGGATGTAGATGGGTTGGTAACAGTTTATCGGCGTTTGAATCAGTAGTTTTCAAGGGCTAGTAACTGTTGGCTAGAATCTGGGTATAATCCATGTGCTTATCTGCAATTATCTATAATTTATGTTACTTGGATTCACGCGCTGAATTACACCCCACAAATAAACAAAAAATCTTGAGGTTGCCAGGTAGAAGCAGGAATAGAACAGATTATAAGCACGAAAATCATAGATTTATATGGATAATCGTAGGTTTCTAAAAACGGCTATTTTTGCTAATTAATTGGTATAAGTCCCGATCAAATCTAAATTATAAAATTTGTAGACACTTTATTTATATGACCAAAAAAAAAGCTACTGTAGTTAAGGAAAAAAAACAAACAGATATCAGTTTTTGTTGGGTTAAGCTGGCACTTAGCCAAACCTACAGAAAAATGATTTCAGCAGTATTTCGTGGAGTTTCTGCTTTAGTGCTGACAACTATCATCAGTTGCAGTCCTTCTCAAAAAACAACAACACCAACAACAAAGACTATTACAGAAGGAATTATAACTGCCACTGATGCTAGTAATACCCAAATAACTCTAGAAAAACCAGCAGAACGAATTGTTTGCTTAGACATTTTATGCATAGATATTTTAGCAGAATTAGGCATAAAACCAATAGGAGTTGTCGGAAAAGATATGATTTCTTGGATACAAGAACCACACCTATTTGGCAAACTGGCTGAAAAACCAGATCTAATTGGTTCTACAGGTATGCTAGAACCAAATTTAGAACAAATTGTTCAACTTAAACCAGATTTAGTTATTGGTATAAATGGTGCCCACAATAAAACACGAGAAGCACTCAAGGGAGTAGTTACTTTCTATCTACTTTCCGTACCACAAAATTATTCAGGAGCGATCGCCAACCTGAAAAATATTGCTGAGTTGACGGATAAAACAGCAGAAGCTGAAACTGCAGCCAAAAAATTCCTGGATAAGTTAGCAACCTACAAGGAAAAATCACCCCAAAATCAAACAGTATTATTCATACATCGTCCACCACCAAACTTTTTTGTAGCTACAGACAAAGCTTTAAATTGTGCAACTATAAATGAAGTTGCTAATTGTTTATCAGCAGAATACAGCAGTGATGCTGTTGCTTTAATTAACTATCTTCCTTTTTCTCTAGAAAGACTTGTAGAGTTAGATCCAGATGTAATTTTTATCTCATCTGGTATTGTAGACAACTATGAAATATTTGTGAATTATTACCAAGATAACCCTTTGTGGGATAACTTAAGAGCAGTGAAAAACAAACGGGTTTACGGTGCTAGCACCTCAAGATTATTTGGTATTGGCACTCGTGGTTTAAGCCAGATGTTAAACCAGACTATGCCAAAGGTTTATCCAAGTGTGTTTCCTGATTCCCAACTATCACAGAGTCAAAATTAATACCTTAATTATTACCTCTCCTTAAAACGGATAGGATTGAGTAAAATGATTTTTTTTCTTTTTTCTCCTTAAAAGGAGAGGCTTTAGACCTTAATTATTCGGTAAATTTTTCGTTATGTATCAAATTTTAAATTAGCTCAAAAGTCATTTATATCAGTTCCTTAAGGCATTTTATGGCTAAATATGCAACGTCTTTTTTTTAGGTTGCTCTACTTACCCTTGGCAAAATTTGTTTAATGCCTTCATAAAAAAGCTGATTGCTGACTGCTAATAGCTAAATGCTTACATATAATTAGATATTAAGAATAGAGGTACAAATTTTGGCAAGAGCAAGAGTAAGACAACACGTTAATCC
>NZ_JAAHGT010000815.1 GCF_010672385.1 Okeania sp. SIO2F4 | reverse complement strand
TGCGAAGAGACCTCGCCATCCCATCCTAGGTCATGCTCCGCTTGCCGACCGCTTGTTTCTCCTTCAAAGGAGAGTTTTGACTTAGTTGACAATTTACGTATGTAAGCGATATAAAACGATATTATCTCCCGCGCGTTAGTAGTAATGAGTGTGAGATTTGTATCTTCTGCTCTAATCACTGCTTAAACATTTCTGGCAGTCGTTTCTATTGACAAAGACTTAAATACAAGTGTAAACTCACTCTTATGCGGTTGGGCAAGACCCGTGAATGCCTGTGAATGAGTAACCGCCGACGGCCTTAGGGACGTTGCATGCAACGTCCGTACAGCAGGAAGTAAACATCAAGTTGTCACATTATATGACGCTTTGTATCAGTTTTATAGAGCAGACTTTAAACCTTACAGCGCTTTTCGCTCTTGATGAACCACATCTTCACAAGCAAAAATCGTGTAGGGGCGAATCGCGATTCGCCCCTACTGTGGTCTCACCAAATGAAAACCGCTGTAATTATTCGGTAAAAAGTAATCCTTGAATGAGTTTGATAATTTATAAATGTCCTAACCTTTGCTTCGACTGCTATAATTGCCAGACTGCGACTTCTTGTCACCCATCGGACAGGATATATAAGCGTTACGCGCAAGTCATATCAAATCCGTTTTCTTTTTACTCCCATTCTGTTTGCGTCTATGACTAGCAATACGCGCTTGACCCTCCATGGGACCCCCAGCAATAGGAATGACCTGATACTTGCGCTCTTCTTCGAGAGTGTTCAGTTTGGTATAATCAACCCAGTGAATACAATCAACAGGACAAGTGTCTATCGCTTCTTGGATTAATTCTTCAGAGTCGCCATCTTGTTCAAAAACGCGCGAGCGTCCATGTTCTGGTTCTATATAAAAAGTATTACGAGCAACATGAGCGCAGTGTTTACAACCGATACAGGTAATTTCATCAACGTAAACCCCTTTTTGTCGCAACACTCCACCAAGTTCGGGTTCAAAACCAGAACGTTCGGGAGCATCCCGTAATATCCCACCAAGTTCCGGTTCAAAACCGGAACGTTCTGTGTTAGCTTCAGGGGAGGATGTAGGAAAATCTAACATTTTGTCAAAAATTAATATTATTATCTATATATCTATAAGCTTTGTAGATTGGGTTTCGGCGATCGATCCAACATACACTACTAATAATTTTGTATTGTAATAGTTGTTAGGTTTCGCTAATGCTTTTTCCTACGGAATGCTCCGCAAATATATTGCACAGCAAAACCCAACCCACATTTGAATGACGACTGCTATTTAAGCACTCCAACGTTGAACAACTAGACGGACAGATCCATCTTTATTTTTTTGCTGTTCAGTAACCTGAAATCCTTGTTTAGCAGTTTCATTAACTACAGTCTGGAAAGCATAGCGCTGAGTCACCATATTAATAAAGCGATCTACAGACGATGCTTGTTGCCAGAATTGTAGATCGGCAACCAGCTCATATTCATTACCATTCCAGACAAATCCTAAGTCATACCCATTATTTTGTTCTATGACCACTTCAGCAGTGCTAGTTTGTCCGCGATAACCCCGAACTTCTGTTGGACCTGATTTCCAGTCAATACCTAAATCTGTCAGAGCAGACTGCAAAGACTTCAGATTACGAATTTGAGTTTTGATTTGACTAAAGTGTGACATAGTAATTCTAAGAGAAATAAACTGAACTCAACAAGAAAAAAAATTTTAGTAACTGCTAAAAGAAGAAACTTGCGTCCTAGCAGTATCAGACTGATGCTGCTGTTGAGCAAAGTATTCAGAAGTTGACTCTTGAGTTAAGACAATACCTAACTCAGATTCAATTGCAGCAGTTACTTCTGTACAGGATGCACCGACAATACCAGTAACTTTTTCCTGTACGCGACCATCTGGATGAATGATGAACTCTAAAGTTTCCATGTTCATAGATTAATAATGAACAGTTATCGAAATATACAAAGATACCAATTTTTTCAAAGTGATATCTGCTGAAGTTGCTTCTTGATTTTTTAAATGACTTGCTTTTAATCTAAATCAATTTTTACTAATTGATAGATAACGAATCATTTCTTAACAAAAGTTATTATAATCTGAAGCAGTACATCAGTTATTTGTTAAGTTTGGCGTATATTTTGAAAACCGTCAAGATAGTGGACCAAGGTACGAGGAAATATTGGGATCAAGAAGATAGCCTAGTGAGTCATGTAACAAAACTTCAAACTAAAAGTTCTTGACAAATATCACTTAGGCTGTTATAGAAAATATTTCTATCTGATATTTCTTATCCAATAAGTATTTTGGGATTTGTCGGTCAAGTATCCGTTGAAAATACAAATGATTTTCTAGGTTAAGCTGATATATTGCAGTTGCCATGACTGTTAGAACTTATCGAATAGCTGTTTGCGTAGAACAACCTAGGAGAATCAATAGAATATCAGTAATTAATCCTATCTCCCAGATAACTAAAGCCTTCTTTGTTCTTCTCTCTTCCTTTAGAATAAAGGCTGAATATATTATCTTGAATAATTTTTATGTTTTCTTAGTAAAAATTAGGTTTTGAATTATTTAATTTTTCTTAATTTCTAATAATTGCAAAGAGATTTTTTAGACAGTTAATTGATTGGAAATACTAAGGAGCAATTCAATGAAGTCAAAATTCATAAATCAGAAGTCAGAAGTCATAAATTAAATTATTACTTGATTATGTCGATCAAACTAGAAAAAAGATTTAATTAATAACTATTAACGCAGTTCTGACCTAGGAGGCGAACTGATTGAAAGGCAGGGTTTTAGACCCAATTATTTTGACCATAAAAGTCTGTCCAATTAAATTAAATGCCATGAACACAAGACAAACTATAACTTCCAATAATCAAATCCATGTAGGTGTTTTAGGTTTCGGTGGTCTGGGACAAGCCGCAGCTAGGGTACTTACACCCAAACAAGAAATGGCCTTGGTTGCTGCTGCCGACCAAAAAGGTTATGTCTACAACCGTCAAGGATTAAATCCTGACCAGTGTATGACTATGTACAATAACCAAGGGTCTTTAGGCTATTTAGAATCTGGTGGCGTTTTAAGTAACCAGAGCATTGAGGAATTAATTAAAGTAGCTGATAGTGTAGATGGTTATTTTCTGGCCCTTCCTAATTTGCCTAATACTTTTATGGCAAATGTCGCTAAACAATTTATTGCTGCTGGTTGGCGGGGGGTATTGGTGGATGCCATTAAACGAACCAGTGCTGTCGAACAATTATTGGCCCTCAAAGATGATCTACAAGCTGCGGGTATTACTTATATGACTGGTTGTGGGGCAACTCCTGGTTTATTAACCGCAGCAGCAACTGTAGCAGCTCAGAGTTATGCGGAAATTCATAGTGTAAAAATTACTTTTGGAGTAGGTATTGCTAATTGGGAAGCTTACCGCGCCACAATTCGCGAGGATATTGGCCATTTGCCGGGATATGATGTGGAAAAAGCTAAGGCAATGACTGATGCTGAGGTGGAAGCTTTGTTAGAAGAGACAAATGGTTTATTGAAATTGGAGAATATGGAACACGCTGACGATATTATGTTGGAGTTGGCAGGAATTTGCGATCGCGATCGGGTTACAGTAGGAGGTATTGTGGATACTCGCAACCCGAAAAAACCTTTAAGTACAAATGTTCAGGTGACTGGTCGTACTTTTGAAGGCAAAATTTCTACCCATACTTTTACATTAGGGGATGAAACAAGTATGGCAGCTAATGTTTGCGGTCCGGCGTTTGGTTATTTGAAAGCAGGAGTAGACTTATATCGCAGAGGTATTTATGGTTTATTTACTGCTGCTGAAGTTATGCCAAAGTTTGTCCGGTAAAATAGGTAAAACCTAACCCCCTGACCCCGTTCCCTGCAAGGGAACGGGGAGAATAGCCCCTCTCAAAAGCAGGAGAGGGGTTGGGGAGAGGTCTTCATTAGCGATCGCCCAACAATAACAGAGACTTTTGAATTTAATTTGTTGGGTTTTGTTGGGTTTCGTTCCTCAACCCAACCTACTACGATTTAAGCCCCCCTTTCAAAGCTATCCCTGATAAGGAACTCCTGAAAACCTTGTCGGAGGGTGGGGAAAGGGGGAAGAGGGGGAAGAGGGGGGAGTAAGAATCTTATCTGCATTTCTCACTTCTTTATGTCTAGTTCAATACACTATTTCTCAGAAAAAAGCTGATTCAATACTCATGCATAACTGACTGAACTTGTCAAGTTTTATGTTAAGAAAGATGTTTATAAAGCATAGCTTTCAAAGGGGGGTTTGGGGGGATTAAACAACCCAACCTACAACTAACTAATTTAGTGTTAATCAACCTTGTTCATTATTTATTGATTTCAGGACTTACGCACAATATTCAGTCATACACCATCTGTAGAGGGGATTCGCGAATCGCCCCTACTAGATATGGTGGTTCTGTGTAAGTCATGGATTTATA
>NZ_JAAHGT010000814.1 GCF_010672385.1 Okeania sp. SIO2F4 | reverse complement strand
TATCCGAAATTGAACAAGAATTATTAAAAGTCAATAAAAACTTCGATGAATAAAATAGACTTCGTGGCAGTTGTCAGGTATGGAGGGAATAGGTATGGAGGGAATAGGGGGGATAAAATTGTCGATTAGACTTCTTGAATTGGTTTAATTAAAAATTTTGTAATATGAACCTTTGAGAAACTATACTTATAAGTTAGAAAAATTTATGGAGGAATTTGAGTGGCAAAATTTATCTCAATGTTTGGCAGAATTTCCTCAAATAGTATCCGAAATTGAACAAGAATTATTAAAAGTCAATAAAAACTTCGATGAATAAAATAGACTTCGTGGCAGTTGTCAGGTATGGAGGGAATAGGTATGGAGGGAATAGGGGGGATAAAATTGTCGATTGCTTCTCTTGAATTGGTTTAATTAAAAATTTTGTAATATGAACCTTTGAGAAACTATATTCATAAGTTAGAAAAATTTATGGCGGAATTTGAGTGGCAAAATTTATCTCAATGTTTGGCAGAATTTCCTCAGATAGTATCTGACATTGAACTAGAATTATTAAAAGTCAATAAAAACTTCGATGAATAAAATAGACTTCGTGGCAGTTGTCAGGTATGGAGGGAATAGGTATGGAGGGAATAGGGGGGATAAAATTGTCGATTGCTTCTCTTGAATTGGTTTAATTAAAAATTTTGTCAGAGGTTTGAGCGACCACTTTATACGATAAAATCAAAATATTATAATTAATTAAATGAATTAAAATTATGAAAGAGTTTATTCCCAGTGAGTTTGTAATTTTAATAGTTGACGACCATCCAGAAAATCTCAAACTATTAGCAAGTATGTTAGTAGAGGTAGGGTATAAACTAAATTTTGCTAAAAATGGGAAGGAAGCTAGACAGAGAATTAGCCAATTAAAACCAGACCTAATTCTATTAGATTTGAGAATGCCAGAAGAGGATGGATTTCAAGTATGTCATCAACTTAAACATGATTTAAAATATCAAGATGTGCCAATCATTTTTATTACTGTCAGTAAAGATCCAGAAGATTTGAAGCTAGCTTTTGAGTTGGGAGCAGTTGATTATGTGAATAAACCTTTTCAGCATGAAGAAGTTTTAGCTAGGGTAAAAACTCATTTAACTATTAAAAAACAAGCTGAAGAATTAAAGCAAAGTGAAGCTAAATTAAACACAATAGTTACTCATCTCTATGATGGTATTTTAATTGTCGATAAAGATGGTGTCGTGAAATTTGCTAATCAGGCAGCAGCAAGAATATTTGGTCAACCTCTAGAAAAAATTTTAAATCATACTTTGGGCACGCCAATATTAACTTCTGACAAAGCACTATTAGACTTTATTGGTCTCGATGATAAATTACGCATAGCAGAAATAACTGTAGCAAAAACAGAATGGCAAGGAGAAACTGTCAATATTATCTGTTTAAGAGATATTAGCGATCGCCAAAAAGCTATGCAAGAATTAGAAGCAGCTTTAACTAAACAAAAAGAATTATCTCAAGAATTGGAAAAAATGGCGACAACAGATCCATTAACAAATATTTATAACCGTCGTCAAATTATGAAATTAGCTGAACAAGAGTTTACCCGGTCTATTCGTTATCAACATTCTTTTTCTATATTTCTAATGGATATAGATAAATTTAAAATAATTAATGATACTTACGGACATCAAATAGGGGATAAAGTGATTATTGAAATGGTTAAAACAGTTTTGAAAAATATCCGCAATGCAGATATTTTTGGGCGTTTGGGAGGGGATGAATTTATGGTGATCCTGCCAGAAACCAATAAGGAGCAAGGAGTAGAAGCAGCAAAAAGGATCTGCTCCAGTATCAGAGATATAGAAATTACATTTGAAGCAGATATAATTAAATTTTCTATTAGTATTGGGGTGGCAAGTTACAGCAAAGAAATAAAAAATTTAGAGGAGATAATTAGTTCTGCTGACAAGGCGTTGTATAAAGCTAAAGGAGGAGGCCGTAATCAATTGATAATTGATAATGGATAATGGATAATTACTTCAAGGAAAACCTTCAACAATTAATTATTCGGTAATCAATTTTGTACTTCTTCATTATGAGAATAGGAGTCATAATTAATTGATAATTGATAATGGATAATGGATAATTACCTCAAGGAAAACCTTCAACAATTAATTATTCGGTAATCAATCGGACCGAGTCAGGAGAAAGAAAGGTTTGAACTATTAAATTATATAATTCGTATTCAATAAAACATCTGTATTAAGAGGAAGTAATATTATGTGCCCCCTCCAGGGGAGCTACGAATTGCAGATAATTACTTATAATAGAGTTTTTGTTTGTAGTTTTGCTCTAGCCCTTGAATTACTTACCTTATTGCTCCAGCCTTACTACGCAGCTCTAATTATAACTATTCAACTGGAAATGAGATTATATAATATCAAATCCGCTTAATTCAGTATAAGAAAATGTTTCATCTTCAGTCATTAGCAAATCTTCCTAAATTCTCTTCTCTCCTGACTCTCCACTCTCACTCGTTGTAGAAGTATACCTATGCCGCAGCTAAGAATTTTTTGGTTTTTTTCTGATGCTGTAAACTGTACATATGTTCAAACAATTTCCAACAGTATTCTTCAGAAAGTCCACAAGTTATCGCACCTCGAAGTACAACATTAAAATACCAATCATTAGGAGCTAATTCCTGAGGTAATTTATCTACAACTACATAGGTACTAACTTCACTATATAATTTACCTTGACAAGATACTTCAACTTTTTCTGGTCGATAACCACCGCAGTGAATTTGTTTAACAAAATCGAACTTTACAGTCTCTCTTTCATCTAGGCGATCGCGCAACCTCAAAGGTAAATAATAAAGCACTCCTTCTACAGTAGAATTTTTGTCTTTTACTACATCTAATGCTCCACAATTACGCTTTTCGGAATAACGATAAAACCCAAGTTTGTATCCTTTAAGTTTAGCCGGGCCAATAACATAGGGATAAGTATTTTCACCCAAAGTTCGTTTCAAATCAACAGGACACATACACGAACCATAGGCAAAGTAGTAAAACTTTTTCTCTGTAGAAATTAGTTTGTTCATCTTAATTTTTGACTGGAGAATCTGAGTTAGCATATCTTTGAATTCCAGAAAAATTTAACTGGAATATTTACCGAATAATTAATAATTATTCAGGTTAAAAGCTTCATCTAATAGGGAAAAAAAGTGCTAGGATATTTCCTTATACATATTCGGTTACGGTTTTAATCAGAGGTAATTATCCATTATCCATTAACGAAGCCAAGCTATGCCTAAAAAAAATCGCATCTTTTAAGCTTCGCTCAAGTAATACTTAGATATTGGGTGCATCTCAGATATGCGATGAGTATAAATACTCAATCAAAACCATCAGGCACGCCAGGCAGAAGTTGCCGGGAGCGCAATAGTTACCAAGTAATACCCCTAATCTTCTCAGATATTGTTGTGCTTATCTCAATGGGGCTCTTACCGCTTAATTTCTCTAAGTATTTTTACCCATTGCCTAATTGAGATGCACCCTAGATATTCTTGTTAGTAATAAATCTTAACTTTTACTATCTGCAACTTCTGTAGGTAAACAAACAGTAAAAGTAGAACCCAAAGAAACTTTACTGTCAACGGTAATATTGCCACCCATCATTTGACAAAAACGTTGACTAATTGCTAATCCTAAACCAGTTCCTTCATATTGACGGGTAGTTGATTCATCAGATTGGGTAAAGGGTCTAAACAAATACTTCATTTGATCTAAACTCATACCGACACCATTATCAGTCACACAAATTACAATTTTATCTCTTTGGCGACTTACTCTTAAATTAATTTCACCTTGATGTGTAAATTTGGCAGAATTACTGAGTAGATTAGATGTAATTTGTTGCACTTTGATTGGGTCTGCATAGATAATACCAATATCTTCGACTCCTTCTACTTTCAGAATATTGCCATTTTTAATTACTAAAGGTTTCACTGATTTGACTACATTGTTGATTAAAGATGATAAATTAAAATCTTCCAAATATAACTTCATTTTATTAGCTTCTATTTTGGAAATATCGATAATTTCTTGAATCATTTTTAATAATTTTTGACTTTCCAAACGAATTCTATTCAAGTCATTAATTAAATCTTGATAGCCCAAATCATTAATTTCTTCATATAATAAATCACTATAGCCAATAATGGCATTTAAAGGTGTTTTTAATTCGTGACTAATATTAGCTAAAAATCTACTTTTGGCTTGGTTGGCTGCTTCTGCAGCTTCTTTTGCTAACTCTAGTTCTAATTGTGTATGTCGGCGCTCGGTAATATCATGAAATGTGGAGACTACTGCTTCTATATTTTCTTCTTGGTCAAAGACTGGACTGATAATATATTCATAATCTCTTTGATTTTTTATTGTCGGAAAAGATCCTTCTGATTTGATTGATTTACCAGTTATTAAAACTTTTTTGATT
>NZ_JAAHGT010000813.1 GCF_010672385.1 Okeania sp. SIO2F4 | reverse complement strand
TCGGCTGTCGCCGACATCAAAAGCGGAGCTTTCCGTAAGTACCTCGTCTAGGTTTAAAATGTGGGTAAAGAGCGAGTCAATGAAGACCTCTCCCCCAACCCCTCTCCTGCAAGGAGAGGGGGGAGGTTTTACCCACAATTTTAGTCTAGACGCGCTAGTAGGATGGGATGCATCAGAAACCTAGCCATATCCAATCTCCCCTTGAGAAGAAAAAATTTTCATGATTAGTCAATCCTATCCGTTTTCAAGGAGAGGTAATTATTAATTATTAATTATTAATTATTAATTGCTGAACATCCCCTAGTCAAGCTGTTTCCTGTCCCCTTTTCTATATTTCTTTTACTAACAATCTCTTCATTCTTTAGCATCACAACTAAATTTACAGCAGATTCCAGATTAATGTTGTACAACTGACGGGATAAATATTTTTTGCTTGTTCCCCCATTCCCCTACTCCCCTACTCCCCTACTACCTAAAACCATCAATAAAGGAAATATTTTTCCCACTGTTACCTGTTGCCTGCTATAGTTTAACTTTTCACTATTTGGCCAAAGTCTGCCAACACCCTGGCATTATTGCGGAGTAGACCCAATAAATTCAAGCGATTTTGTTTGATTTTCGGATCGGGGTCCATTACTAATACACTTTCAGGGCCATCAAAAAAATTACTGACTGCAGGAGCTATTTTTGCCAAAGCATCTACTAACTGTTGATAATTTCTGGTTTTTTGAGATATTTCTGTTTGAGGCACTAACTCAACCAAAGCATTATAAAAAGATAATTCTGATTCACTTTTAAACAGTTTTGAATCTACAACTTCTACAGGTGCAAGTTGCATTTTATCCAACTCACCTTGAGCAGCTAAACGAGTTGAACGGTTGACAGTTTCATAGATTTTCTCAAGCAAACCATTTTGCCGAATATTTTGTAAGAAAACTGCCCGATTACGCACATCCAATAAATCTTTTAATCCCCTTTCCTTATATTCAGAATCATTATCGCCCAAAACCGCATTTACCAAATCATAATCAATATTTTTTTCCTCTTGCAAAATGGTTTTAATTCGTTGCCAGAAAAAATCATATAACTGCGGTAATAACTCTGAATTTGCTTCAGAATAAATCTTGATAAAATTCGCAGCAGTCTGTTCTAATAACTGATGTAAATTTAATGGCAAATTAGCTGACCAAGTAATATTAACCACTGCATTTGCTGCCCGACGTAAAGCAAAGGGATCGCCAGAACCTGTAGGTAACATTCCTAATCCAAAAATACTTACCAAAGTATCAAGTTTATCTGCCAAACTTACAACTTGACCGCAAATAGTTTCGGGTAAAGTATCTCCTGCACCTCTAGGCAAATAATGTTCAAAAATTCCAGTTGACACTGCTTCAGTTTCTCCACCAGCACGAGCATATTTTTCTCCCATTACTCCCTGCAATTCAGGAAATTCATAAACCATTTGAGTTACTAAGTCAGCTTTGCAAAGAAGAGCTGCTCTTTCTATATTTTTGCATTCTGCTTTACTGACTTGTAACTGTTCAGCAATTAACTTAGCTATATTAACAATACGTTTTACTTTTTCTCCCATTGAGCCTAACTTAGCTTGAAATGTAACTTTTTCTAATTCAGGCAAATAGTTTTCTAATGGTTTAGCTAAATCTGCTTTATAGAAAAATTGTCCGTCTGCTAATCTCGCTTTAATTACTCTTTCATTTCCTGTAGCAATAATTTCTGATTTTTCTGGGTCGCCATTAGAAATGGTAATAAAATATGGCAACAACTCTACTTCTTTCCCAGTTTTTGGAGATTTTAAAACAGGAAAATAACGTTGATGTGTCACCATAACTATTGTTGTGACTTCCGCAGGTAAAATTAAAAATTCTTCGTCAAACTTTCCAACTACAGCTGTCGGCCATTCTACTAAATTTGTTACTTCTGCTAATAATTCTGCGGGAATTTCTGCTTTTCCTTTAACTTCTTTAGCTGCTGCTTGTATTTGTTCTTCAATTTGATTTTTTCTTTGTCGATCATCTACTTCAATGTAGGCTTTTCTCAACTCTTCCACATAATCTTTAGCTTGGGAAATTTCTATTATTTGAGGATGTAAAACTCTATGACCGTAAGACAAGCGATCGCTTGTAATTTTCTCCGAACCGTTCTCTAAAGTTATCGGCAATATTTCATCATCTAATAATACTACTAACCATCGGATCGGGCGGGGAAATTTAATATCTCCATCCGCCCAACGCATAAATCTTTTACCTTCTAATTTATCAATCCATCCTGGTATTAATTCTCTCAAAATAGTTGCTGTTTGTTTACCCTGAATTTTTTTATTAACGAAAACAAAATCGCCCTTTTCCGTAGGACGTATTTCTAAATCATTAAGTTCAACTCCTTGTTTTTTAGTAAACCCTTCCGCTGCTTTAGTAGGTTTGCCATCTTTAAAAGCTGCCTTTGCCGGAGGTCCCTTAATTTCCTCTTCTCGGTCTGGTTGTTTAATTGGCAAACCATCAATGACCACTGCTAAACGTCTAGGTGTGGCATATACCTTAACTGCATCATTTGTCAAGTATGTTTCTGTCAGAGTTGTGGGGATAAGTTCTTGCCACTGTTGTATAGCTTCAGAAACAAAAGTTGCAGGTAATTCTTCTGTACCAATTTCTAATAAAAATGTCACCATCATAAAAATATTGAGATATTTGGATATTCTCGACTAATTACAACAGTTTAGCAGAAACTAAATTGCAAGTCCTCTCATCTACCTTTTCAATATGTTTGACAATTTTCAATAAAAATATTCTTTTTTTTAGAAAAACATTGGATAAAATTTAAACACTAACAGAGATTAATATCTGCTATTTTTGATACTATAATTTGTTATTAACTATAAGTTTATTAGTATGTTATCTTAGATAGATACAGTCATAAATACTTACTTATTTCTCCTTCCAACAAGGAAAGTATTTATCAAGTAACCAGGAAAATACCTAAAAAATCTTGTAGGTAGCAAAGTGAGTCTCACTGTGGCGCCCAAACAAATTGAAATACTGGGTAAGCATCCAGCTAGCCCGCGGTCAGCATTCAGCAAATAATGAAGAATTCCTGATCTGGTTAAAAGAGTCTACTTTAGTCGTGACTTTTAATTCTCTTATGCGACTAATTTCTCCTTCATCTGAGTAATATAATAAGTTGCGGGACTTATAGCTGACGGCTGATAGCTGACGGCTGAATGCTTACAATACTGGAGTCTACTCATTTGTGGCTTTGACAACTAAAATACCTCACATTAATCTTGTTAAGTAGTACCATTAAAACAGGAAAATTTTCATTATCAATTATCTAATTAAAATTTTTCCTGATGATTCTGACTACAGAAAAAATTATATTTTCTTCACGTTTTTTGAGCTTAAATCCTCAAAAATTTAAAATTTGAATGGGAAAAATGAAGAAAAATATATTGAGTAAGTTCAGGATAAATCTTAACTACTCTTAAGCCCTTTCTTAGTAAACTCTCAGATAAAGCCTAGTCAAAATTAATCTAAGTTCTAAGTGTTCTCAATTACCTTAAAACTTAGTACGCTAAAATACAATGTAACTAAATTACCTCAGTTTATCTTCAGGTCAAAGGCCATCAAACTTAAATTAACCCCTCATATTAAATTCAATTTTTTGAGAGAGATTCAATTTAGGTTAAACTCAAAAACCTGGGCAACTCAAAAAAACTATAGAAAGCTTCGCATAAGTGAACTATCTATCAGAGGTATATTCGTCATGTCCCCCAAACACTCTAGCTTACCAAAAGTCGCACCTATGACTACTTTCAATATGTACATGGCTGCTGCCACTAAAACAAAAAATCTAAATCTTTGTAATCCTAGAGATGTTGCTAGCTTAAGAACAGCAGCAATCACCTCTTGTGGGGTGACAATGACATACCAAACCGGACAACAATCTTACCAGGTACTCAAGAATATTGACTTGACAGTACATAAGGGTGATGTCCAACTTTTGATGGGACCGTCTGGTTCTGGTAAAACTACCTTGCTGTCAATCTTAGCAGGATTATTAACACCAACATCTGGCAGAGTGTGTCTTCTGGGACAAGAAATTACCAAAATGTCTAGACATCAATTGGCCAAATTTAGACTTCAGAATATCGGCTTTATCTTTCAGGGATTTAACTTGTTCCCAGCATTAACAGCAGCAGAAAATATAGAAGTAGCTCTGAATATGAAGGGAATCAAAGGTAAGGCAGCAAAACATGAAGCTCAGGTGCTTTTGGAACAGGTAGGGTTAGCTCCTCAAGCCAAACTACATCCACGGGATTTATCCGGTGGCCAAAAACAGAGAGTAGCGATCGCTCGTGCCCTGTCTGGAAACCCTAGAATAGTTATGGCCGATGAACCAACAGCAGCCTTAGATTCTCATAGTGGGCATACAGTTATTGAATTACTACGTCGGCTAGCCAAAGAAGGTGGTTGTACTGTACTAATG
>NZ_JAAHGT010000812.1 GCF_010672385.1 Okeania sp. SIO2F4 | reverse complement strand
CTTGATTTAAAGGAGTATTTGGCGGAAGTTTAACTTGTCCTGGTTGTCTGACTTCCCCTACTACTGAAACTTCTATTTCATCGGGAGCAAAACTAGCTGCTGCTAATTCAGGTGATTCTGCTGGATCGATATCTGGGGCTGTGGGAATTACAATCATATCTCCTTGCTGCAAAATTGCATCTTGATTAATATCTCCACTCTGTAGTAGTTTCCATAAATCTAAATTTACTTTTTGGATAGCTCCCACTCTCGTCTGTCGTCGCAGTTGGATATTACGAATATCGGCTAGTGGTTTAATTCCTCCAGCTAACTGAATTGCTCTTGTTACAGTAGGTTGCCCACTAACATTAAAGTCCGCTCCTGTATCTCCTCCACGGACAACATAAGCACCAGGGCGTTCAACTTCTCCTACTACTGTCACATTTCGAGGTCGATCTATAGGAATAGCAAAAATGGTTGTAGCTATTTGTCGTGTTTCCTCTAGATTGATACTTTGGGTACTCGGTATAAAAATTGAGTCTCCATCTCGTAAGGTAATATCTTGAGAGGGATTGTCACTTGTCAGCATTTCCCAAAGATTAACATTAATAATTATCTCTTTATTTCCTCTTTGGGGGCGACGAATTTTAATTTGTCGTATGTCCGCAGCTAGGGTGATTCCCTGAGCCTGTTCTATTGCTTGAAGTACGGTAGAATATTGAGTTCCGGGATTTTGCCCCACACCAGATTTTAAGGCCACTCCATAAGAACCTGGTCGATTTACTTCCCCAGAAATCCAGATATTGAAAGGCCGAGAAGCTTTAAGTTTCACTGCTACAATGGAGCGTTTGAGAACATTTGCATATTTGGCAGAAATAGCATTGCTAGCTTCGATAATTGTTAAGCCCTCAAGATTAAGACTTCCCACCAAAGGTAAGTCTATTAGTCCATCTGCTGGAATTTGATAGTCCCCACTATAGTCAGGTACGCCCAGTATATCAATGTTAATTGTATCTCCACCACCTAACCTATATGCACTATTACTTAGACCGGAATCTGTTTGTACTAATTCTAAGACCGAATCATTATTTTGATTAACTGGCTGTGCTATAGTACAATCTAGCTGTATTAAACTAAATAAGTTCCAGTAACTTAGACCTAATAAAAATCTAGCAATCAGGGAAACCCGCATCTACATTACTCCCGAGTGTAAATTAACTATTGCTTGTGATTCTCAAGCGGGGAATTCTTGATGAATAATCCGAGCGTCGTATTTCCTAACCACCCAGCAAATAAATCTAATAAAGAATAACAAAGTTGCACAACTACCTTGCCCCTTTGAGCACCACCAAAAATTTTTCCTACCTTATCCATAACTAAATTATGATTCCATAAACGAATTACTTCGATCTGGCATGGCACTTGCAAAACATAGCTCTTGACCGTTTGTTCAAACATTAATTTATTCCACCGAAATACATAGTTAACTACACCGCCATGATCTTCCCATTCCATTCCTAGCAAATTTGCGACTATTCCAGCATGAGGTTCAATCATAATGACTGCTCTGCCAGCCACTCGAATCATCTCTGTTAAACCGAGAACTGGACGAGGCAGATGATGTAGTCCATCTTGTACTAAGACTAAATCGTAGGATTCATCTGGTATGTCTAGATTTTCAGCATTCATCACTTTTGTCTGTAGACGTGAGTCTCTAAGTTCACATCCCTGTATTGCATTTTCAGATATATCTGAAACTGTAACTGAGCGAAAACCCATATTAGCTAAGATAGTACCTTCTCCACCTACCCCACCACATATAACTAATACATCCCAGTCTTGAGGTAATGAATTAGTAATTTTCATTAGATGTTTGACTCCTATTTGAAGTCTTCTGTCAAGTAGATATCTGGTTAGAGGGTCAGTATCATCCCAATAAGACCAATTATTAGACTTTGAGTATATATCCTCAAATGTCTCTTTTTGTTTTTCTACTCCTGTATTCATCTGTGAATTTTCCTTGTTAATATTAGTAAATTAGATTTACTGGCCTCGTAATAACTACAGCCTGATTCAATTTTAGTATATCAAACTAAGAATATGATAATTATGTAGATTAAATTAGAAGTTTTGCTATCGCAAACTTTAATAATTTTCGAGGCTCTAAAAAAATCACTAACTAGGATAATTTAGGAGAAAATAAATTATGAGTTTTTTAGAATTAAATTGTAGCTAATTATGAAAGAGCTACTCAAAAATCCAATAATTTTACTCCCGATTTTAGGATGTGGGGTAATATATTTACTTCTAGCTTTTCTAGCAGTTAGTCGTAATCAAAAGTTGGGAGCTTTGGCAGAAAAATTAGTAGTTGGATTATATTTATTTATGATGCCAGGATTAGGTGTTGCTCCTTTTCCTACATTTCATCCTACTGCTCTAGCTCACCCTGAAAAAAGTTTGCCATCTATGATAGTTCAATTGGGTTTATATGGAGCACTACTGTTTATTCTTTCACCACGGTTAAAATATACTCTCAAATATTATTTTGATTTACTTGCTTTATTGTTACAAAAAAATCCTGGACTATGTTTATTTTTATTTCTCATACTACTATCATTTGGTTGGTCTGATACTCCAGTATACACTCTAAAGTATAGTATTGTTTTACTAGCAACTACAGTTTTTGACATCTACATCATTAAACAATATTCTTATAAAGAGATATCTACTTTACTCAAATGGAGTTTAGTAGTAACAGCAATTCTCAGTACATTTTATAGTAAATTCAAACCTGCTATAGGCATTAATGTAGTAAAAAATAGCTGGCAAGGAATTATTAATCACCCTAATCCACTAGCAGCATTGATGGCTTTAAGTGCTATTTTATGGGGATTAGAAGCAATTGAAAATTCTCAAAATCGTTGGCTATCTATAGGAATGGTATTTTATTCGCTGTTTGTGTTGCAAATGGCAAAATCAGGAGGCGGGCAAGTACAATTTTTGATAGGTACAGTTATTATTGTATCAGTAAGATTTCTTAAACAATTACCTTTTCAATGGAGTTTATTTTTTGTTGTAGTTTTTCTAATCCTTTCTATTAGTGGATTTATTATTATTACAAATAATTTAGAAGCTATAGTTGTTGATGCTTTAGGTAAAGATTTGACTTTGACAGGACGAACACCTATTTGGGCTTATTTATTTGCAGAAAAGATTCCCAAACGTCCCTTATTAGGCTATGGATTTCATGGTTTTTGGCAACCTTGGCGTGGAGCTGATAACCCAGCAGCTAATCATATTAGTGGTGAATTAAGGATGCCTTCTGGTAGCGGATATTGGACTCCACCTCATTCTCACAATGGTTTTGTAGAAATTATTTTAGATTTTGGTTTCATCGGATTTGCTGCATTTGCTTTGTCTTTTATTACTGCTTTAGTTCAATCAATACAATATTTAACTCGACCTCAACAACGGGAGTCAGTTATAGAATTAGTTTTGCCTATTTTACTATTGATTTTTGTGATTTTTCCCAATCTTACAGAAAGACCATTGGTAGAAAATAATAATAATTGGTATTATTATATATTTACAACTGTAGGTATTTCTATTAAAACTTATGGTAAAAATTTTAGAGCAGAACCTAAGTCTAAAAAAAATTAATATTCGTTAAAAAAAATATCTATATTAAGGAGTAAAAAGTAGGAAAAAAGATTAAGTTTATTTATGGTTTGAGAGATGCACAAAATATATAGTTAATTATTTTTTTGCCTTTATGTATGTCAATATAGTTGGTTGGAATTCCCAAAAAATTAGTAAATTAATACTCTAAAAAGGATTACATAATCAATCATAATGTGGAAAAAGTTAGTAGCACTCAGGCGAAAAATAAATCCCAACTCACAAAAGATTATTGGTAATACTGCATGGCTTTTAGGAGATAAAGTTCTGCGGATGGGATTTGGTCTTTTCATAGGAGTATGGGTAGCTCGTTATCTAGGACCAGAAAAATTTGGTTTGTTAAATTATGCGATCGCCTTTGTTAGTCTATTTAATGTATTTGCAACCCTGGGATTGAATAATATTGTAGTGCGGGATCTGGTGCGCAAACCATTAGAAAAAGGTGAAATTCTTGGCACTTCATTTCTGCTAAAACTACTAGGTAGTTCGTTACTATTTATCTTGACAGTTAGTTTAATTTATTTACTCAGGTCGGATGAAATTAAAACTCAAATATTAGTAGGAATTATTGCCATAGGGATGATTTTTAAAAGTTTTGATGTAATTGAATTGTGGTTTCAATCTCAAGTACAATCAAAGTATATAATTTTGTCTAATACTTCAGGATATTTATTTCTCAATATAATTAAAATTATAGCGATTAAAAATCAAGCACCTCTGATTATATTTGCTTTAATATGGTCTGGAGAATTTCTCCTGAGTGCTTTGGGATTAATCATTGTTTATCAGTGGCAAGGACACTTATTAAAAGCTTGGCGTTGGAGTCTTCAAAGAGCTAAACTATTACTTAAAG
>NZ_JAAHGT010000811.1 GCF_010672385.1 Okeania sp. SIO2F4 | reverse complement strand
TAGTCCTGTAGATGTAGTGATTTATTGTCGAGGCAGGCAACAGCTCCAGAAGGCAACAGGCAACAGAAAATATATCTAATTCAATCGTTTTAGAGGAATAGTATTTGCTTGCCCACTTAATTTTTTTTTTAAATATCACTACTTGTACACCACTACCAATTATGCATTATTTTTTACTCCTTTATTAATAAACTGTAAAGTAAAAGCTTCTTTATAGTTAGTATCTGGCTTAATTACTCCTGCCTCTACTACACTATCAAAGAATAATTTCCAGCGTTCGTCTGTCATAGCACCGATACCTTTTGTCATAGCATCTCCAGAAATAACAATACCATATTCTTTCATTTTTTCTAAACTATAAGCTAATAAATCATCTTTCATTTCTGGATTATCTTTTTTAATTAATTCATTTGCTGGTTCGGGATTGTCTAAATAACTATACCAACCTTTGATAGAAGCATCGACAAATCTCTGCACTAAATCGGGATTTTTTTCTACCATTTCTTTTGTTGTTTCTATAGTAGTAGCATAAGGTTGATAGCCAGCATCTGCTAATAACATAACTACTGGTTCAAAGCCTCCTTTTTGCTGAATTGTGAAAGGTTCCGATGTCAGATAACCTTGCTGAATTACATTTTTATCTACTAGAAAAGGAGCTACATTAAAGTTATAAGGACGTCTCTGATCATCTGTATAACCAAACTTAGTTTTGAGAAATTGCCAATAGCCTTTTTCAGCTAAAGATGATACTAAAATCGGCTTGCCTTTTAGTTGTTCTAAAGAGTCATTTCCTACTCCTGGATGAGCAATTAATACTTGGGGATCTTTTTGGAAAATAGCTGCAACTGTAATAGTAGGAATTCCTGCTTCTACAGAACTAATTGCTTCGATACCAAATCCCATATAAAAGTCTATTGCACCTCCTACTAATAGTTGAGTTCCATTCACTTGAGCATTTCCCATTCTAATAGTGACGTCTAAACCATAATCTTCATAAATTCCTGTGGCAATTGCTTGATAAAAACCTCCATGTTCGGCTTGGGCATACCAGTTAGTTCCATAAGTAACTTTGTCAAGATTTTTGTCATTTTTAACAGGTGAAGTAGATTTATTAGCATTAGTACAACTTGTTAATATGCTAGTGCCAATAGCAAGAGAGCTATACTGGATAAATTGACGACGATTAATATAATTCATCTTTTTCAGTTATCAGTTATCAGTTAAAAGTTATCAGTTATCAGTAGCTGATAGTTGAGGGCTGAATAATTACGACTAATATTCATTTGAATACTAATCTAAGGATTCATATTATATTACTATATAAATGCTCATCTAATTCTATGACAATAGATGCCGAAGTATAAATTGTGGCGAAGAAAGCAGCAGCCTATTTTTTGTCAAAGATTAAAGGTAGAAACTTAGCTGATTAAAACTTGAAAGAATCTTGATCCAAATAGACATCCCCAATAATCAAAAATCAAATCAATTATTTCTTCCTAGTCCCTATTTATAATCATGAAAAATTCTCGTGTTATTTTGAAACAGGTAGGTATTGTACTGATTTTAACAGCAATTCTTAATACTATATGTATACTCTATTTAAAAGTACAAACTCAGAGTAATTCATCTTACTCATTTATATTGAATATTTTAGCTGTAGTTGGAGGGGTATTACTCTTTCGTGGAAACCAAAAAACATTGCAGAAAATTAGATTGGTTGCAGCATTTTTGCTATCTCGTTTTGTTAGCTGGCTATTCATATTACTTCCTTTAGACCTAATAACAACAGAACTTTGGTTGACTGAAATTCGCCTATCGCCAGTTAGTTTTTTTATTCCGCTTCTAATTGAAATAATAACTGGTCTTGCTGGATTCTGGGTTTATACCAAACTAAAAACTCTATCTGTAGTTGGTGAAAGAGTTATGGCAAGCCATTCAGTTTCCACACCCAAACTAGCATTTATTTTGGGAATTGTCTATACAATGATATTAGTGGTTTTTTTACAGTTAATATTGAGAGGAGAGACTGGAGCTAAAGCTATAGAGATAGCCCAGATACAATATGGAAATGACTACAAATATCACGTCAGGGGTATACGATGGCAGAATAATCAGGTACAGGCTAATTTAATTGCGTATAATGAACGCGAAATTAAACCTCTAGAAGTTAAATGGAGCAAGTAAAAGTAAATAAATCTTGAAATTAGCAGGAAGAAAAACATTCAAAAATCTCTCAAATATCTATTATTTTTCTCCTTCTAAATATTGAGTTTCAACTTGAGTTTTACTCATCAATTTTTTCCTTGTTAAATATTGAGTTTCAACTGCTTGAGTTCCACTCATAAATTTATTATCAGATTCAAGTGGTAAGAGAATACTTGACGCTTCTTTCACTTCCGAAATTAATGCTTGACCACTACCATTAAATAAACGAATAACTGCATAGGAAATTAATACAGGTGAAGCTAAAATTAAAGCAGCTATCATTCCTACAGGCGCTACTAATTGATAAACAATTAAAGCAGTAGGTTGAAACTCTTCATATTGGGAAAAAACCCTAGATAACCACCAAATTAATAATGCTATTACCCCAAATCCAAAAAGAGTAACAATTGAAGGTACAATAAAAGATAAAAATACAGCCATTAATGCAATTATAGCACCCCAACCCTGGGCGACTATATTCTCTGATAAGTCAGAAACCATAATTGTTCCATGCACAAACCAAATGATAAATCCAAACACTAATGTAATTGCTGACCCTGCTAAAAAAATATTAACGCCCTTAATAAAAAGTTGCTTAACTTCATCATTAGTTAATATAGGTTGCTTCTGGTTTTCCATTTTTTTAATTTCCCTAGCCTTTAACTTTTACTATACCTGATACTTTTGCGAGTAGATTAAAGCCAACTAGACTGATTTAAAGATTAAGAAATAGCACAATTTGGTATATGAGATAAATCTTAAAAAAGTGTGGTGGTGTTGTGAAGTTCTCATTAATGGTAGTATTAAGATTGTCACAAAGAAATTTCCAGAGACTGCCGTTTGCTTAGTATTCCCTAGGATGAGAATATTGAGCTGCACCCTACAGCCAATATTAATATTGGTTAATCCAATCTTAATATTGGCTGTCAGGATTGCCTACAGTTTTATTTATACGGTTAGATGGGGATTACTGGAAAATATTTCCATTATAACCACCGTTTCATAGTAATATTGTTGTAACTCTTTCCATATAGATAGGAATATCTTAGAAAATTATGCTCAACACAATTGCTACTCAAATTAGAAAGTGGTTCCCAGCACCAGAGGTTAGCGCTCACTGTGACGGCCCTTGCGGTGTTTATGACCCTGCTTCTGCTCGTATATACGCTGAAGCTGTATTGTCTATGACTAAGAAAATCCTAGACCTCGATCCAAAAGCTGGAGATCATAAGACTGCTAATACCCTTTCTCGTTACATTGCAATTAAGGAAGAGCAAGCTCAGAAGACTAAGGAAGATTTGCTTGTTCTTTGGACTGATTATTTTAAGCCTGTACATTTGGAGAAATATCCAGACCTCCACGATACTTTTTGGAAGGCTGCTAAACTTTGCTCTGCTTGTAAGGTAGAAGTTAGCTTGGAACACGCTACTGAGTTATTGGCTACTGTGGAGAAAATCCACGGTATGTTCTGGGCTACTAAGGAACGTGATGTAGCTTGGGTTAAGGCTAGCTAATTTGTAAGCATTTCCTACGGAATGCTGCGCAAACAGCCGTCAGCTATCAGCTATTGCTTTTGTCCGAAATCTGCTCTGTTTGAGGACAGGGTTTTACTGCTGATAGCTGAATACTTACACTAATTTTTTTTTTCAATTGAGGTAGTAGGCAAGAAGTTGATACAAACAAGTGGTAATAGAGAGTTATTGCTTTGGTTGTTAAGATTGCGTCAACGGTTTTGTGTTACAGGGCTTTCTATGTTTCCTCTACTTAAGCCAGGGGAGGAAGTTCTTGTCGATATGAGAGCCTACCGCCACTGTTTACCAGAAATTGGCGATCTGATTGTGGCTGAACATCCTCATCGTCAAGATTTGAAAATAATTAAGTTGGTTGCCTTTGTTGATGAAAAAGGTGACTGTTTTTTGATGGGAGAAAATCAAGAAGAAAGTAGCGATAGTCGTTCTTTTGGTTTTGTAAGTTCGCAACAGATAATTGGTAGGGTGACAAGCAAGTTTCCTCTAATAATTAATAATTAATAATTAACAATTAATTATTAATTATTAACTCAATTGATTTGATTTTTTATTGTTATATACTAATTTGATAAATGTTTGCTACAAATACGGTAACTGTTTATAGTAGTTAATAGTCAGTAGTCAGTAGAAAGAGATTTTATTATCATTTTTGACCCTAAGAGCTGATTTATAAAGTAAATGTTAAATTAGCTAATCTCTTGACCATTAGGCAGATTAAGGAACCATAAATCATGGCCTCACTCACTTGTGAATACACCTCATAATCTTTACTTAAACGCCTAAAT
>NZ_JAAHGT010000810.1 GCF_010672385.1 Okeania sp. SIO2F4 | reverse complement strand
TTGAGCGCATTTAGCTGGAGCGCTCTTCAATTCGAGGGTAACGGTCCCCCACAACAGGAGCGAAAAAATTAGTGGTGCGCTTTGCGTGGGGGGGGGGAAAGAATCCCCCATTATACACCTTGAATAAGCTGACTGCTGTTAGCGAAGCTCCTCTGTAAGAGGCAGCTCCTCTGAAAGAGGCTAGCTGAGTGCTGAGTGCTACTTCAATTTTTAACTTGCGCGTAGCACTATAAAACCCACCCTTACTATTGCAAAATTTTAGGTGTGTCACGCCAATAATATGTGTTTTTACAGATATTGATATATCAATTTAATTTCAATTTGCGACAATTACTGATTGTTAATTGAAATTAGCTTTAACTATAATTAAATTATAGGATTTAGGCAAACAGACCCAGTTGCTAGGAAAAATCGTTGGTTTAAAAATAAGCATCTACAAAAAACCGGATTCTAGGATTCTGTTTGTGTAGCCCCTATTATATCAAATTCAGTAGTATCGGTATGATTCATGCCCCATAATGGTTTGGCGGTCAAACTCAAACTCTACTTGGAGTTTTTGCCCATACTGATGGTAGAACCTTATTCTTCAAAATAAGCAGATTTGATATTAATTATAATTTCAATTAATTTTTTAGAGGAACTAAATAAATGGAAGATAACGGACTCACTCCTAGTGGAAATAACTTACTTGCCAGTGATAATGCTGAGGTTATCGCTCTCTCCTCTGGAGAACTAGCTGATTTTCCCGATGGGTTAGCAGCTCTTGGTGGCAACGATATAGTTACAGGGTCTTCAGACTCAGAGGTAATTATGGGAAACCGGGGGGAAGATAGTCTCAACGGTGGAGATGGCAGTGACACTATTATGGGTGGCAAAGACAATGACACAGTAGAAGGTGGTAACGGTGATGACTTAGTTCGTGGCGATCGCCAAGATGATGTTGTTAGAGGAGGAAATGGTGCTGACACTTTATTTGGAGGCAAAAATAATGACCGCCTCTTTGGGGATGCTGGTAATGATATTTTGTTTGGCGATCGAGACAATGATACTCTCACTGGGGGTTTGGGGGAAGACACTCTCACTGGAGGTGAGGGGAGCGATGTCTTTGTCTTAGAAAGTGGTGCAGGTATTGATGAAATAGCTGACTTTGAAAACGGCATCGATCTAATTCAACTTCCCGAAGGTTTAAGTTTTGGCGACATCAGTTTACAAAATAGTAGTAGCACTCAGCAAAATACCCTAATTATTGATAGTCTGACTGGAGAAGCGATCGCTCAAGTAAATAATGTATCTGCGGGTAGTCTCAGCAGTGCCAATTTCTTATTTGAGGGCAGTTCCAATATCGAAGCAAGTAATCAAGATTTTATTGATAGAGTCGTGGAACTTACCAACCAAGAGCGTACTCAGTTGGGTTTAGATCCCCTGACAGCAGACCCACTGTTAAATCAAGCAGCACAAACTCACACTGAGAATATGGCAGTGCAAGACTTTTTCGACCATACCGGATTAGATGGTTCCTCCGCAGGCGATCGTATTGAAGCTACAGGATATGACTTTTCAGCATGGGCAGAAAATATTGCGGCAGGACAACAGACACCGGAAGCAGTAGTAGCAGCGTGGATGGGTAGCGACGGACATCGTGCCAACATTCTCGATCCAAATTTGGAAGAAATTGGTGTTGGTTACCATTTCTTGCAGGAAGATACTGGTAGCGTTAATGCCAATCATTACTGGACGCAGGTTTTTGGTACGCCCTTTGAAAGTTAGGGAGTAGGGGACTGTAGGGAGTTCCATCCAACGCCCAGAAATTATACCATTTCTCAAAAACTTTTCAACCCGTATCTTGAGTAGGGGATTCACCCCTAACCCCTCCTGGGAGGCGGAGGAGGTAGGGAGGTTTGTAATATAGAATCCGGGTAATTAGTTATCGTATCGCGCTTGGAGTCAGGAGTCAGGAGTCAGGAGAAATATTGGATTTGAACTATTAAATTTTTAAATTCGTATTCAATAGAACATCTGTATTAAGAGGAAGTAATGCATGCGATTACTGTATAACCGGATTTTATATAAAGTCTTTTAATCACACTTATTATTCGTAACATTCTTTTTTTTAATTGGCATTATATCAAATCCGGTAGTATCGGTAAAAACAGTATAGAAACCGGGTTTGTATTAAATGCCCCACCATGCTAACATCGACCTCAGCAAGCGGATATAATATTATATCAAGTCTCATTAATTAGCCATAATAAAAATTTTCTTCTGTTTAAATGAGAATATTTTTCAAATTTCTCCTTGTTCCCTACTCCTTACTTCCTATTCCCTAAATTCTATATGATATAATTTAGAATCAAAAATTTTGATATATACTAATGGCATTAGCACCTTTACTTCCGATTTTACATCCAATATTAAGATTTACTTTTCCCAATTGTTTATGGCAAGGAAACACACAAAACCCAGAAATTACTCTTACCTTCGATGACGGACCTCACCCAGAATATACACCTCAATTATTAGAAGTTCTAGATAAGTATCAGATTAAAGCAAACTTTTTTTTGTTAGGTATATGTGTAGACCGTTATCCAGAAATAACTAAAGCAATATATGAAAAAGGTCATTGGATTGGTTTACATGGGTATGAACATATATCATTTCCTAAACTTACTCCTATTCAACTGAAATCTAGTTTAGAAAAAACACAACTTTCTATTTATAAAGCTTGTGGATTAGCAACAAAATTAATTTGTGATGTGCGTCCTCCTAATGGCATAGCTATACCTCAAACTCTAAAATTATTAGAGGAATGGAAATATAGAACTGTTATGTGGACTGTAGTACCTGTAGATTGGGTCAGACCAGGAATTTCAGTAGTTGTTAATCGAGTAGTTCAGCAAACCTCTAATGGTTCAATTATTGTCTTGCATGATGGATGTTCTGGCGGTCAGGATGTGACAAAAAGTGTTGCAGAAATAATTCCGATTTTACTAGAAAAAAACTATAATTTTATTACTATAGATAAAATGTGGCAAACAAAATAGGGAATAGGGAGTAGAGTTCTTAGGAATAGGTAGTAATTGTGCTTAATGCAATGAATCGTTAAAAACATTACTAAACCTTGCTTATTATTTACAGCAGTTTTCAGGTTAATGAACCACATTAAAAAAAAGATAACCTTGTAACCTTGTAGGGACGTTGCATGCAACGTCCCTACTTTGTGGCCGACTCAAATGAAAAGGGCTGTAATACAAGTTTTATAAATTTTTGCTACAAATATTTGGACTGTTTCTAGTAGTCAATAGTCAATAGTCAGTAGTCAGTAGAAGCAGTTTTTATTATCATTTTTTTCTATGAAACAATCTATTCTAGTAAATTTGCATCTGACTTAAACTACTTTGGTTGACTAAAATATTCGTAACATTCTTTTTTCACGCTTGGTATAATACCAGTTTAAAAAAAGAATGCTACAAAAAGGTGCATCTCGATCAGAGATACTTACAGCAATGCATGAGGATGCTGAGGTACATTCATAAGACTACTTTTATATTCCCAGTTAAGTGTTCCCTAGGACAATAAAACTTTGTACCTCACGCGCCTCCGAAACTGCTGTAAAAATAGCTTTTGCAATTTATTCTAGACAGCTATATCTATTCATTTTTCCCTCTTTTATTCAATATTTCTTCCTTATTCCTTCTTCCTTATTCCTTCTTCCCTCTTCCTTGCTTCTACCATTTGTAACAAAAATTTATTAAATTGGTATAATAACTGAAGTATTGAGAAAGTATGGCATTATTTTGGGTAGTTAGTATTATTTGCTCAAAGCATAATAAAGGGGCTAAAATAAATTGTTAATCTGTAGTCAAAGGTTTCTTGTCTCAGAGATTACTTTTGACTTTTAATTTTTGACTTTATTTAGTGGAGGAATATTGATGATTAAGATTTATAAGTTGCATCCTATACTTGCTTTAGTCGTAGCATTAAGTACCATAATTACTCTGGAATTATTTGACAGCAAGAAAATCAGATCGGCACTTGCGGAAACAACCTTACAAGACATTGAAAATCATTTTGCTCAAGCTTGTATTAATAGTTTATTAGACAAAAAAATAATATTTGGCGACGACAAAAATCTAACTTTTCGCCCCAATGCACCTGTAACTAGAGCCGAATTTGCTGCAATGATTACTAAGGCTTTTCCAGATACAAAACTTGTGCGGGATTCGATGAAATTTGTAGATATTCCTCAAGACTATTGGGCTGATGATGCTATTCAAAAATCTTATGAAATGGGTTTTTTATCCCCATATATTGGTAAAGCTTTTAATCCCACTCTCAAGATTAAACGCTGGCAAGTTTTGACTGCTTTAAGTGTAGGGTTAAAATATCAAGCAAGTACATCTTTAGAACAGAATTTGAACAAAATTTTTGAGGATGCAGAAGCAATTCCTGAAGATGCAAAAAAGGCTATTGCAGCAGCAACAGAAAAAGGTATTGTTGTTAATTATCCAAATGTTAGGCTGCTTAAT
>NZ_JAAHGT010000081.1 GCF_010672385.1 Okeania sp. SIO2F4 | reverse complement strand
ATTTACAGCAAATCTATGGGGAAATGCTTGTTAATATTATGTCAAATAGCTATCCCCAATGGAGTCAAGATATTCCACTGCCAAATTTACGAGGGAATGAAAAGATTCGCATTGGTTTTGTTTCTAGATTCTTTTATAATCATTCGGTTTGGAAAATCCCCATGAAAGGTTGGGTAGAAAACCTGAATCGGAGTGAGTTTGAATTATTTGGATATCATACAAACTATAAAAGGGATGAAGAGACTGACAAAGCTGCAAAAGCATTTGACAAATTTATCCAAGGTCCTCTACCACTGGAAAAATGGGCTGATATCATTCAACAAGATAAATTACACGTCCTGATTTTCCCTGAATTTGGCATGGACCCTGCAACAGTACAGTTAGGATGCCTCAAACTGGCTCCCATTCAAGTTGTCTTTGGGGGACACCCAGAAACCAGTGGACTACCAACCATTGATTATCACTTGAGTAGTGACTTAATGGAACCAGAAAATGCTCAAGAACATTATACCGAGAAATTGGTCAGGCTACCGAATCTAGCAGTTCATTACACACTTTTACCAGTTGAACCAAAACCAACTAGCAAAAAGGATATTGGCATTGCAGAAGACGAAATTATGTTCTGGAGTTGCCAATCCTTATTCAAATATCTACCACAACATGATGATGTCTTTCCCAGAATTGCTCAGGATTTAGATAAATGCAAATTTGTTTTTATCCAACACGAAAGTGAAGATGTAACGGAAGTTTTTCGGCAGCGTTTAAACCATGCTTTTGAGCAATTCGGCCTTAATTACCAAGACTACTGCATCTTTTTACCCCGCTTAAATTCTAGTACTTTTGCTGGAGTTACAGCAATTGCAGATGTCTTCCTGGATAACATTGGTTGGTCGGGAAATAACACGGCGATGGAATCGACTAACTTCAATGTACCCATTGTAACCTATCCCCAAGAAATGATGCGTGGAAGACATCTCCTGGGAATTCTGAAGATGATGGGGATTGAAGAGACAATTGCATCTACTAAGGAAGAATATGTACAAATTGCTGTCCGTCTGGGGAGAGATGCTGAATATCGTCAATACATATCTGAGTTAATTGCCAAGAACAAGCATAAATTATATAACGACTTGGAAACAATCCGAGCTTTAGAGGAATTTTTATTGAATGCTGTGGGTAAACCAAGAAATTCAGCAATGGGTAATGTTGCTGAAACCTTGCGCTTAGCAATCCAAGCACATAGAAAAAATCACCTAGCTCAAGCAGAGTCAGCTTATTGTCAGGTTTTGTCAATGCAGCCAAACCATCCAGATGCTTTATACGGTTTAGGTATGGTAGCGCAGCAGCAAGGCGAATTAAAAGAAGCTGAAAAATTCTTGGATGCTGCTGCACAAGTTCAGCCAGACTCGGTTAAGGTTTGGTTTACTTTGGGTAATCTGCATCAACTTCAAGGACAGTTACCAGCAGCAGAAGAGGCGTACAAAAAAGCCATTGCTCTGCGACCAGATGCTGTTTCAATTTATAACAATCTGGGCTACACTTTGCAACAACAAGGTAAATGGGAAGAAGCGATAAACTGCTATCAAAAAGCTTTGGAACTACAGCCAAACTGCCTTGAAGCGGAAGTTAATTTAGGAAATGCACTCTATACCCAAAATCAACTCTCCCCAGACAAACAAGTTTATTATGCAGAATTAAATCACCAATTGGGTCTTGGTCGGAAAAAAGCAGGGGATCTAAAAACTGCTGAGATTTACTTTCAAAAAGCCTTAAAACTGAATCCCAACTATGGAGAAGCTTACACGAGTTTAGAAGAGATTTATGAAAGTCAGCAGAAGTTCAAGGAGGTTGAAGCAGCTGATCGGCCAAAAGAAGTTTTGATGGCGAGGGAATCCAGGTGATAAAACTGCTAACTGATAACTGACAACTATTAAAAGTTAAAGTGATATTTAAGGAGGAAACAATACCATGTCCCTAGAAATTTTAGATAAAGTCAAAGACTTCCTCATCAGAGTAGTCAAAGACGAATCTTTCCGCACTCAATTGATGAGTGAGAAAGTCGAAGAAGTGAAAAAAGTAATGACAGATAGTGGCTATAACTTTTCTCAAGAAGAATTTGAAACAGCCACCATCCAAATCTTGGACTTAAAAGAATCAGGTGAGTTTCACGAACTCAGCGAAGAGGAATTAGTGAGTGCCGTTGGTGGGTGGGGGAAAGATTTTCGGTGGAGGAAAATCGTCCCAAAATATCCAATTTTTCAACCAATGTACGGGATAGTGATTGAACCGCCTGAAGATGAATATCCAAAACCTGAGCCAGAACCTCTTCCATATCCAGATCCCCAACCGATGTATGGTATCGTCATTGGTCCGCCCATCGATATCCAGCCGATGTATGGTGTCATCAAGCCACCAGAACTTATCTAATTATAGGTTGGGTATAACGACCGTGAAACCTAACACTTTCAAAGTAAGGAGCAAAACCCCATAGGTGCTTTTGTCAAACCTGCGAATTTGCTGAACTTTGCCGTGGGGGTTGCAGTTATACTGCTCATATTTTCTTCGACAAGAGAGTTTCGACTTAGTTAACAATTTGCGATACGGAGCGCGATATAGTACGCTAGTTCTCTTCACATAGCATGTAACGAGGGTGAAATTTGTATCTTCTCCACTAATCGCTGCTTAAACATTTCTGGGGTGTCTATCTATATAGACATAGACCTCACAAGAAATCCCGCTCGCTACTAGGAACGGCGCATTAAGGGTTTGAGGACTTTTTTAGTTATGTTTATTGACAAAGACTTAAATGTAAGTGTAGACTGATAAGATGCGGTTGGCTTAACCGTCAATGCCTGTGGATGAGTAACCGCCGACGGCCTCACAAGAAGCAGGTAGGGACGTTGCATGCAACGTCCCTACACATCAATTTGTCACTTATTGTGACGCTTTGTATCAGTTTTATGAAGCAGGTAACAATCCTTACTGCTATCATCGCTCTCTTGTCCATGCAGACGGAGGATTTCAACACTATCGTTGATCAAACTTTAATATATTACCGGAAACTTAACGGGAACGTGAAAGCCCCTGTCGTATCCTCGCAGGGGATGAAACGAGACACGGCGGGATTCCGGGGCGCAGTATCCACATAATCTTAACATTATAAATACATATATTGAGATAATTAATAATATTAAGGAGGTGATTTATTTGTATGGATGTCAACAAAATCTAATTAACCCTGATGAAGACTTAAAATCAATTCTTGAGTTTATTTGTTCTGAATCCCACAAGCTAACCAATTGTGGTATTTATTATGGCCGTCAATTGTTTTTCCAAGCCCAGAAAATAATTGGTAAGTATGATTTAGAAAAAGAATACAAATCAAATAAACACTATCAAGTTTTGCACTCACAGGCAGCACAGCAAATACTTAGGTCTGTTGCTGAGTCTTTTAAATCATTTAAGGAGCTAGACAAAAAATACAAAAAGGGTAATTTGCATTTTAAGCCGAGAGTTCCTAGCTACCGAAAAAAAGATGGTTTAGGGATGATAACTTATCCGAAACAGGCTTTAAGACTTGTTGGGGAGCACATCAGAATCCCTCTTGGAACAACTGTAAAAAGATGGTTTAAATTAGACAGTTTTTTGATACCTATGCCATCTAATCTACAATTTGTAGACATTAAAGAACTGCGGATACTGCCACGTAATCGATGTTTTTATGTTGAGTTTGTATACAAGAAAGAAATTGTAGTTCAATATGAATTAAATCCTAAAAATGTTTTGGGAATCGACCCCGGTATCAGCAACTTAACCAGTTGCGTTTCTAATGTTGGGACTAGTTTCATTGTTGATGGGCGCAAGCTTAAAAGCCTTAACCAGTGGTATAACAAACGAGTTTCCACCCTGAAAGAGGGTAAGCCCCAGGGTTATTGGGATAACCAATTAGCCCACATCACAGAAAAACGTGATTGCTTCGTTCCTCGCAACCAGATGAGAGATGCAGTTAACAAAGCTGCTTGTTTGGTTGTTAACCACTGTATTGAACACCAAATTGGTATGGTAGTTTTTGGATGGAACCAAGGACAACGGCAACAGGTAAATTTAGGCAAAGTAACCCAATCATTTGTGCAGATTCCCACAGCTAAACTCAAAGAACGAGTAAAACAAATGTGTTCAGAACACAGGATTAAATTTGTGGAAAGGGAGGAATCATATACGAGTAAAGCCAGTTTTCTTGATGGCGATCAACTACCTACTTTCGGTGAAAAACCTGAAGGGGAGGCAGCGCGTTGCGGGGGTTCCCCCCGTTGTAGCGACTGCCGTTGGAAACCATCGGGGAAACGAGTTAAACGCGGGATGTACCGCACTAACAAAGGTTTGTTGGTTAATGCTGATTTGAATGGTGCTGCGAATATACTTCGCAAAGTAGAGACACAGTTAGGTGTAAATCTAGCCAAGGTCTGTAGGCGAGTTTTGACCCTCGCTACCAGATTTCGCATCTGGGAAACCAAAGCTAAAAAGCGGAGTGGCACGGATTTATCCTGCCACGTAGCAACAGCTTAGAATCCCTGTGGCTTTAGCCCAGGGAGAGGTCAATTAATTACATTCTTAGAGATTGAAAATGACAACAGATTCTCAAACCCTCCAACTTGCGGTTCAATATCATCAAGCCAAGCTTTTTAACGAAGCAGAACAGAGTTATATTCAGGTTCTGAAAGATCAGCCTCAACATCCGGAGGCATTATATGGGTTAGGTATGCTGTGCCAGCAAGTTGGTAAGCCCCAGGTAGCAGAAAAGTTATTTTGTAAAGCCGTTTCTGTACAACCTGATTTACTTAAGGCTTGGTTTAGTTTAGGCAATCTGCGTCAGGCTCAAGGTCGGTTCCCAGAAGCCGAATCAGCTTACCAACAAGCTATTACTCTGCAGCCAGAAGTAGCACCACTTTATAATAATCTGGGCTACACACTACAACAACAAGGCAAATTTGATGAGGCGATCGCCAGCTATCAAAAGGCTCTAGAGATTGATCCCAATTGTACCGAAGCGGATGTCAACTGGGGTAACACCCTTCAGGCTCAAGGTAAACTATCCCCAGACAAGCAACTCCACTATGCACAACTAAATCACAAATTAGGGGGCGAACGGGAGCAAGCAAGGGATTTGCAGAATGCGATCGCTTACTATCGTCAAGCAATTAACCTGCAACCTGATTTGGCGTCAGCTCATTATCACTTAGGGGTGGCATTACAAGCACAAGGAGAATTAGAAGCAGGGATAGATTCCTTACAAAAAGCTTTGCAAATCAACCCCAACTATGGAGAAGCTTATATGTGTTTGGGACTCATTTACCAAACACAACACCAATTAAAAGAAGCTGCTGCCGCATATCGACAAGGTTTAAAGCTCATTAATCCTCACTATGCTGCTGCCATAGAAAGCCAGGAAGTTTCTGAGTTTGTTCCCGAAAAATATGCTTCGCCAGAGCTAGAACTAGGAGAAGTCACCGTTGGTGATTATCAATTCCCGGCGATTCCTACCGTACCAGCTAGTGACAAGAAACGACCTTTCTTTTCTGTAATTATTCCCCTATATAACCGCAAAGACTTTATGTTGGAATGTCTTGCAAGTGTATTAGCTCAGTGGCAAGGGGAAGACGAAATGGAAATTCTGGTGATGGATAATGCCAGCGATCCTCCTTTATTTGAATTAGTGAATGCCATTGGCGGTGGTATAGTCCGTTACTATCTCAATTCAGAAAACATTGGTCCACGGCGCAACTTTAATCGGGGAATTGCCCTCAGTCGGGGTGAGTGGATTCACTTAATGCCAGAGGATGAATCTGTACTTCCTGGTTATTATTCCCGGCTCAAGTCAGGTCTAGAAGGATGCTCTGATTCTGTGGGAGCAGCTTTTACAGGTTATGAAAATATTGATGAGAAAAGACAAGTGATTTTTACCCAAAAGCACGGGGGAATGGAAAGGGGTATTAATAAAACTTGGCTGCAACGAATTGGTGTTTATAATCCCTTAAATCCCTGTGCAACCGTAATTCGTCGGTCAGCCCACGAACACCTGGGAGCTTATGACCTCATTAACCTTTATACTCCTGACTGGGAACTATACAAGCGTATTGCTTCTTTCTATGATTGGTGGTGTGAACCAGAAATTCTTGCCCGTTACCGCCAGCATTCTAACAATATGTCCAGTGAAGTTTTCTTAGCTGGAGCACAAGGAGAATACTACCGCATGGGAATCGAAATTTCTGAGAGTTATCTTCCCACCGAGCATCGTGCCGAGATTACGGCTAAATCTCGTCGCCGTTACTTTAATTACTGTCTATCAGAATTGGCAATTCCTCTGCAAGCAGGCAATCTCACTGGTGCATTTCGTATGCTCCAAGAAGCTCTGAAAATTGATAGTTCTCCAGAAGCATTAGAAATTTTATTCTCTTTACTAGCTACAGAAAAAATGGTTCCTCTGCGAAATGCGATCGCTTACAAGTTAATTTCTGACCCCTCTAACGATAACAATAAGAATACCAATAGTGAGAATATAGATAATTTTTACTTCGCTTATCCGTAATCTCATGTTCAGCTAAAAACTTCTAATTTTTATAGAACCCATTTGGGTCTATAATTAAAAATAGAGGGAGAAATAGAGAGATGGGGACATTTTTCTATCTTTATTCCCCTATTCTATATACTCGACGTCCTGACTCCGGTATGTCGCCATGAGTCCTAGAGAGTAGTATAAATTCTGTCCACTTGGATAAATCACTCACTCTTTTAAAAAATCAAAAGTTAAAACCATAAATATATAAATAAATTAGGATTTAGCTAATTATGATGACAAACTTAACGAAAATCTTACAGCCTTACTCCCTCGAGCAATTCTTATCCGAAAACTGGACTAAACGGGGGATATTAATCCCTGCCGAGCAACCCAATAAGTTTCAGCATTTGTTTTCCTGGAAGCAACTCAATGATTTGCTGAACTTCCATAAGCCTGACCTACGTTTTGTTCTAGATCACAAGGACTTGCCTTCCTCCGATCCTCAAGAGTGGGTTAAGCGATGCCAAGAAGGGGCGAGTTTAGTGATTAGCCATGTCCACGAGCAGGTTCCAGTGCTAGCTGACCTCATTTGGGGAATACAGCAGGAAACGGGGCATACTGCTATCCATACCAATATCTACTGTTCCTGGCCTTCTAACCAAGGATTCAAGGCCCATTACGACACCCACGAAGTCTTTATTTTGCAAATTGATGGGCAAAAGGAATGGTTTGTGTTCGAGGATACCTTTAAGTATCCTTACAGAGGCGAAAAATCAGAGTATCAAAAACCACCCGAAGAATCGCCCTACATCAACTGTGTCCTCAATCCTGGTGATTTGCTCTACATTCCTCGAGGTCACTGGCATTACGCGATCGCCCGCGAAAAACCTTCATTACATATTACCTTAGGTATCCGTTGCTTCACAGGGCGAGATGCCTTTGAGTGGCTATTACAAAATCTTCAAATAGATGAAGCTTGGCGAAAAAATTTGCCCTTGATATCCGATGGAAATACCCATGAGATTAAAGCACACGTAGAGCATTTATTTGATTCCTTAGCAATCCTAATAGATCGAGAAAAGGAGAACCTAGCTGAGAAATATGCTGAGTTTCAACCTAAGGTCACAACTCGTGCCCCAGAAATATCCCTACCTAGTCAAGCTGGATTTAACTTCTTTGAGCAAGAACTTGACACTGTTTTGAGACAGCCCAAGTTCCAAAAAGTAAATATAGAACCGCTTGGTGAGAAGGGTTACCTGTTACGAACTCCTCGAAAGGAGCTAAAATTCAAAGACTTGCCACCCAAAGTTATAGAAACTTTAGTGGAAAAAGTGTTTAGCCAGAAAGCTTTCACAATAAGAGATGTTGCCGATTGGCTGCCGGAATGCGACTTAGATACACACATATTGCCGCTGCTGGCAGGTTTGGTTAAAGAAGGCATACTTGTTGAGGATTCCTATCAAGGGGAAATTAGGGAAGAAGAAAAAACAAGTCTCAGTCAGGAAATGCCAGGGCTAGAGGAAAACAGTAATAGTACCTATGCTTTTAGCCACAGTTAATTATCTGCCATGAGTGAATTTCAAAGCAGCAGAATTCACTCAATTTAAAAAATTAAAAATTAAAGGCAAAAATATATATAAAAAGGGATTCAAGATGGCAACTTTTACTGAAGTACTGCAACTTGCTGTTCAACAACATCGAGCTAATAATTTGCTGCAAGCTGAACAGCTATATCGTCAACTTCTCGAACACCAACCCACTCACCCAGATGTATTACATGGCTTATCCACGCTGTCACAGCAAAAAGGAGAGTACCAACAAGCAGAAAAGTTGTTGAATCTAATCCTGAGCGTCCATCCTAAATCTGTTAAAGGTTGGTTTGGTCTGGGTAATTTGTGGCAAGTTCAAGGTAAACTTCCCGAAGCAATTCAAGCTTACCAGCAAGTTTTAAGCCTAGAACCACAATTAGTAGCAGCTTACAACAACCTTGGCTATACCCTACAATTACAAGACAAATGGTCAGAAGCGATCGCCTGCTATGAAAAAGCCTTAGAGCTTGAACCCAATCGTACTGAAACTGATGTAAATTTGGCTAATGCACTTCACACCCAAGGAAAACTCCCACCTGAAAAGCAGGTACATTACGCAGCAATCAATAATGATTTAGGCGTAACTCAGAAAAAAGCAGGGGATTTAAAAACAGCTATTGCTTACTATCGACAGGCGATCGCTTTACAACCAGATTTAGGGATTGCTCATTATAATTTGGGGATAGCACTGCAAGAACAAGGAAATTTAGAAGCAGCGATCGCTTGCTGTCAGCAATCTATCGAACTCAATCCCAACTACGGAGAAGCCTATATCCACCTGGGCCGAATTTACCAACAGCAAAACAAGCTCAAGGAGGCGGCTTCTGCTTATCGACAAGGGTTAAACCTCATCTACGCTACAGGGGTAGAAGTTGACGAGGGTTCTGAGGCGACGGGGGAAGATGATAAAACTCTCCAACTCTCTCAAGAGGAAGTTATGGTGGAAGAGCATAAGTTCCGGGGTATTCTTTCTATGCTAGCCAGTGAAGAGGAGTTATATATCAAACCCATTCTCCTCACAGGTGCACATCGTTCGGGAAGCACCTGGGCTGGCAAGATGCTTGCATCGAACAGTATCATAAACTACATCCATGAGCCATTTAATCTTGACTTTCATCCTTACGCACCCCTCAAGCAACAGTTTCAATACATCACGGTTGAAGATGGCAAACTGTACAAGGACTATATTCGAGGCATTCTCTACCCGTCGCAGGTCAATTCGAGTATGATACGCCCACTTATGAAAGATCCCCTAGCTCTACTGTCGGCTGAGTGGTTGCAGGAAACATTTGACATGCAAGTAATTGTTATGATTCGCCACCCAGCTGCTTTTACCGCTAGCTGTAAACGCATGAATTGGGAATTTGGTTTTGAACATATCGTAGCACAACCTAGATTACTCGACAGATTGCTAAGAGATTTTAAAGACGATATTATCCAATTCGCAAAGGAGAAATACGACCTCATCGATCAGTGCATCTTGTCCTGGCGCTTCTTACATGCAGTAATATTGAAGTACCGGGAATGCCATCCCAATTGGTTATTTGTTCGCCATGAAGACTTGTCTAGATATCCTTTGACTGCATTTGGTCCAATCTTTGAATACTTGAAGTTGCCATATACCCAAAAGCAGCAAGAGCTTATTCAATTATATTGTAATGAGAACAATCCCACACAAGCAAAAGGTGGGAATATTCATCAATTGAAACGCAATAGCACTGCAAACATTTGGAGTTGGAAAAAGCTGTTAACAGAAGATGAGCAAACACGAATTCGTCAAGGAACCATAGATATCGCGCAGCATTTCTACGGCCAAGAAGATTGGTAAACCTAATATTTGCTTACAAAAGTCAGGAAGTAAGTTTATTATTTTGATTCTACAGCCGAAAGCAGTCCGTAAAAAAAGGAGATTGAATATGACAACCTTTTCTAAGGTTTTGGAATTCCACCAGTTGAAGCAATGGCAGCAGGAACACCTGTAGTTGCAACTCGTTCTGGCGCTGTAGTAGAAACTGTCCAGGATGGCAAAACGGGTTTTTTGGTAGATAAGAATAATGCCCCTGCTTTAGCAGAGGCAATCCTTAAACTTCTTGAAAATGACGAGATCAGAGAATCCATGGGTAGAGCTGGACGAAAACGTGCTTTTGAGTATTTTACTTGGGAACAAGCTGCCGATCAAACTTTGCAGTTATACGAAACTCTTTGTAATTGAATGTTACTATTTTGATGAAGCCGATTTGTATTTGGTCGATCTAAAAATCAAAAAAGGAGAGTTCCCATGCCAACACTTTCAGAAAGCCTACAGCTTGCGTTTCAATACCATCGAGCCAATCGTTTAGCCGAAGCTAATGAAGTTTATAATAAGATTCTAGAAAAACAGCCTCACCACCCAGACGCATTATATGGGTTAGGAATGCTGGCACAACAAGTAGGTCAGTACCAGTCTGCTGAAAAATTGTTTAATCTAGCTGTCCAGGTTCAGCCAAAATATGCCAAGGCTTGGTTTAGTTTAGGCAATTTGTATCAAGCTCAAGGTAAGTTAAAAGAAGCAGAGTCAGCCTATAAGGAAGTCTTAGCCCTGCAACCAGACTCGTTAGCAGTTTATAACAACCTCGGCTATACATTCCAACAACAAGGGCTTTGGGATGAGGCGATCGCCTGCTATGAAAAAGCCTTGAAAATTCAACCCGATTGTACTGAAGCTGATGTTAATTTGGCTAACGCACTTCATACCCAAGGAAAACTCCCAGCAGAAAAACAAGCACACTACGCAGGTTTGAACAATGATTTAGGCATGACTCAGAAAAAAGCAGGTAATTTGAAGAATGCCATTGCTTACTATCAACAGGCTATAGTCCTACAGCCAACTTTAGCTAGTGCTCATTACAACTTGGGGGTAGCACTCCAACAACAGGGACAGTTTGAGGATGCGCTAAGTTGTTATCAAAGAGCTTTGGAGTTGAATCCTAATGATTTTGAACTCCGTGATTTTATCATTATCTACCAAGGACTACTTTAGTAAAGGTCAGACTAAATACTAAATCAATATGTCACTTTATCTATAAACTTAAAAGACTTACAGAATTTATGATTCAACTACCACAGGGCAACCGGCAACAATTTCGTTGGCGACACAATGATATTAATATTCAGGGAAAGACAGATGCCAAGCTGCCTATAGTGTGTTCAGTATACCTACTAAACGGTGGCTCGCCAGTTCATTTTTATGTAGAACCAGAACCGGAGTTAGGAGAACCTAAGTATCCCTGGGGAACCAGAACCCCATCAGTACTGCGATTGCTAAATCTACCAGGTCACTTCAATATTGAAATCCCGGTTGATACCCCAGCACTTCAGGAAGGGTGGAATAGTATCAGAATTCAAATTGAAGATGGGGAGGGAGAAGTTGAGGTGCTGGATGCTGAATTTCACTGGAATTCTCACCCCTTACCTCTCCCCCTGAATTTGCAAAATCTGAGCAGTTACAATAACATTCAAGAAATTGCCCAAGTTGTGGATGGTAACTTTGATATCAATCGCGAAAAAAATGCGATTTGTTCGCGGGTGCCAGTCGGTTCTGATATTCTCCTACTACTCGGTTCTCCTTATGGCAGCCAGGAAGCTACCTATGATGTGAGGTTTGCCAGAAATGAAAATAGTTGGTGCTTCCTGGGATTAAGCGACTTTTTTGCCGGACATATAGAACAGTCCCCGGATCTGGGTATTAAGCCTGGTTATTCCAGTGCAGGACTGGCGACCCTTGATAATAAAGGACGGCCTCAAATTTGGATTGCTTGGGGAGACTCCCTATACGATAAGGAAGATTCATGGGTGATTAAGACTGAAAAGGAATTCCAACTTCCGATGCGGGCTGAGGTCACCTACAGTGTGAGGCATCAAGTAATTATGGATGAGGGAGTCAATTGTGGACGGTTTCGCATTTGGAAGAAAGGTAACCCCGAACCAAATCTTTGGGTGTGTCAAGAGTATAACAAACACCTCGATGGGAAATTCCCGAGAATTACCCAAGCTAGTTTTGGTCTATTTCAATATTGGGGAATGCCAACAGAGTGGTCTAATATTCATGTGAGAGCGCTTGACATTAAGATAAAGGAACTGGTTGAAAAGTAATGAAGCTATCTAGACGTTTTGAAGGTCAAGTTGCACTGATTACAGGTGGAGGCAGTGGTTTAGGAGAAGCCGCCGCAATTCGATTAGCTCAGGAGGGAGCTTCCATTGGCGTAGCTGGACGTAGAGCGGAAATGATACATAAGGTGCGCCAGGAAATTGAATCTTTGGGTAGTAAGGCGATTGATATCAAATGCGATGTGACACAAGAGTCCGATTGCAAGCAGATGGTAGAGCAAGTTGTCAATGAGTTTGGTCGTCTAGATGTACTTGTTACCAGTGCCGGAATTCATGGTGGAGGTGAAACCGTTGTAGATACATCAGTGGAAGTTTGGGAGAAAGTAATCAACACAGACCTCAAAGGAGCATACTTAAGCTCCAAGTTTTCTATTCCGCAAATGCGGGAAGTCGGTGGTGGTGCTATAATTCATGTATCCTCTATTGGAGGAATGAGGGGTTCGCCTCAAGGAATGGCATTCCAGTCAGCTAAGGGTGGAGTGATCAATCTAACAAGACACATGGCAGTTGCTCATGCTCATGAAAACATCCGAGTAAATTGTATTTGTCCGGGTGTTATAACCACACCGCTTACAAAACAATGGCTCAGCGATTCGACAACCTATAATACTGTATGTGCAATGCATCCTATGAATCGGATTGGTAAGCCTGAGGAATTTGCTGCTGCTGTAGCATTTCTAGCGTCAAATGAAGCTTTGTTCATCACAGGTGCAATATTGCCTGTAGACGGTGGTTATCTTGCTGCCGGTAGGGAATAAAAAATGGCACAATGCCGAAAATCACTGAAATTGAGACTGATTTCTTAGAAAAAATTAGTCTCAATTCTACTTCACTCAATTTAAAAAATCAAAAGTCAAAGCCAAAAATCTATAAATAAAGACTGTTATTAGAAGATATAGACCTAAAAGGTATCAATGCTTCTAACTTCCAAATAGCTGCTTTTTTGAGAATTAATATAGAATCCGGTTATATAATATATGTTGATAATTCTATAAATTACTTCAAGCCTTGAATAGAACCACCTCCCCATCTCCCCATCTCCCCATCTCCCCATCTCCCCATCTCCCCATCTCCCCCAACCATATAATAAGTATTCAACCGGATTTGATATAACTAGCTTTTCATGCCTTCAAAAACCCGATAAAATTTAGTCTATTTTTGGCAGATTTATTTGCCAAATTGGCAACATCTCCCTAATTATTCTGGTTATATTAAAAGAGTCAAACAAAACAAAGTTGTTTGAAGCGCTCAAATTGAACTCAGTCCGGTTGTTCCGCCTGAGAATTTTGTGCTAGAAACTGCGTCTGTTGTTACCGTGCTCGATACCGTCATTCTTGAAGGAACGATTATGGAACAGTATCAAGTTATAGCTAATCTGATTCTAGTTCTCGCGGTTCTTAAAAATTTCTTTCTAATTCTAGTTCTATTTCCATAGACAAAAAGTAGTTAACAATTCGGAGGAAAATAAAAATGCAAGAAAGCAAAAAGTCTAACCGTAAATTAGAAATTAATGACCTAATTGATAATGCAATTGACAATGCGGTAGCACGAAGAGGATTAGTAGAAACTTTATCCGATGATGAAGCCCAAAGTATTGGGGGTGGTCTGAGTTTAGCACCACAAAAACCTGTAATAGCAGGCTTCAAGCCGATTTGTTATCCAATTAAGCCAATTGAGCCTGTGTGCTATCCTATTAAGCCTCCTATTAAGCCTTTTTGCCCTCCAATTATAGTTGGGCTAATTGCAGTACCAGAAGATCAAGAAAAACTTGCTTATGCACAAAAACTTGCTTAGTTTTTAGTCTTCAAGTGTCAAAAATACTATTTTGGTGGAGACTAAATTCATGGAAGATATTACTGCTCAACGAACTACCCTTTGCCCTAGTGCTAGACCAGAATCAGTGAATGGTGTTGTTTTCGGCGTAGTCGGTGGAAAAGCGACGGAACCCCGAATAGCTTATCTTAAGCAGCCCCTACCCATGACAGAAGAACTGATGGCAAAGGCTAGCCCAGTTACCCCAGGGGAGATTTTTAGAACCGCGACATCCTGCATAGAATCTGGCTGTCAGCATTTTAATGGCAAGGACTGCAGTTTAGCAATGCGAGTTGTGGATAAATTGCCTGTGGTAACAGAAGATTTACCACCCTGTTCTATTCGCCGAAATTGTCGTTGGTGGCAGCAAGAAGGCAAAGCAGCCTGTAGGCGATGTCCGCAAGTCATCACAGATGACTACGCTCCCTCAAAGAAAGTACGTCAGGCAGCAGATCCTGCTGTCTAATTGCGGACTAGATTTATTCCTGTACTAATAAAAATTAGGAGTTTTTTATGAATCTGAATCATCCTTTTTCTCTCAATATTTCTGACCTAGAAGACCTAAATCTAGACATTGAAGAACAGTTAACAGATGAAGAAGCAGCCCAAATCACAGGTGGAAAGGGAACAGATGAGGGGCCTGTTCTTACTACTTTGGCTATAGGTGAAGAAGGGGGCCCGGACATAGTGTGCATCTCTGCTCCTTGTCCAGGAAGTGAAACCGGGGGTCATCCTTGGCCTAAGCCTATCCCCATGCCACCTGAGCCTCCTAAGCCTCCTAAGCCTCCTGTTATCAGTAAAGCTTGGTTTGAAAACGGTGGTGGACCTTACACAAAAGCTTTGCATGAAAACGGTGGTCCGATTTATTGCTAATTAGACCTCTCGGGAAATTAGGATTTAACAACCTTTTTATAGTAGTTTCAGCTAGATTATCGGAGATTTTTATTGAAGTCGCCGAGGGGCACTGGTCGATTATTTATCGGACACGGAGGAAGCGTGGCTACTGGCAAGCCAGCAGATTCCAATGATGTGTCAACCCGCTCTGAGTCATTTGTTCAGCTCTGTGCTGTTTGAATGATGGATGGGAATCCCGCGCTGTCTCGATTAGCAGCGTCGGGAGGATGTCAATGATTATAGAATCCGGTTGAATAGTTGTCATTGCGATTCAAATGAAGCAATTTATAAAACCTTGGGATTACTTCCTTCGACTTCGTTCCAGTCGCTGGGCTAGTAACTCTTGGCTATAATCTATGATAATCTCTGAATTATCTATATTTATGTTACTTGGATTCACGCGCTGAACTGCACCCAAATAACCAGCAAAAAACCTTACTAAGTTTCTAAAACAGCGCCGTATGCATGCTTTGAGGTATTTATCCGTTGCTTGGCAACGAAGATTCACCAAGTAGTTATGACGATTGGAGAATTTTTTTATGTCCAATCAGACGGATTTGATATGATAGGTTTTTTCCATCATCAAAAACTTGCTGTAATTGTGGTCATGTCCAAGATATGCCATTAAATCTGAGAACTTATGACTGCCCAGAATGGGGGTAAATACAGAAGGGGAAAACTTATCTAAAGTTCATCAAAATTACTCATAACTATAGCTATCAAACTATCTAGGAGTAAGTTTTTTCAGTTGTCTATCCATTGAGTTGTTATCAGCTACAATTAAGGTATGAAGCTAGTTGAACGTCATTTTATTACCAAATCACATTATTTGTGGTCAGAAATAGACCATAAGGCTTTTTTGTCGAAAAATTTGTTCAATTTAGCCAATTATTATTATCGCCAATATTTCTTTGAAAACAAAAAGAAACTAAGCTTTAATCAACTGTATCACAAGGTATCTAAGACGGATGATTATCAAGCTTTACCAACTAAAGTTAGCAAGCAAATAATCAGGAGATTAGACTCAGCTTGGAGTAGTTATTTTTCGGCTTTAAAAGAATGGAAAAAACAGCCCAATAAATTTTTAGGGAGACCAAAAATTCCCAAATATAAACATAAAGCAAAAGGCCGAAATATTCTGCCCTATCCTCATGAATCAATTTACAAAAAAACCTTAAAAAAAGGGATTTGTCACTTATCCATGAGTGAAATAAAAATCCCCACTTCACAGACAGAAATAATAGAAACCAGAATTATCCCCAAAAGTAGCTGTTACATAATAGAAATAGTCTATGAAAAAGCGGAGTCAACAACAGAAAATAAACAAATAGCAGGAGTAGATTTAGGGGTAAATAACTTAATAGCTGTAACTACAAATCAAACAGGGATTTCACCTCTCTTGATTAAAGGCAGACCATTAAAAGCAATTAACACCTTTTATAATAAACAGCGCTCTTATTTACAATCTAAATTACAAGCTAACCACAATAAAAGTAATTCTCCGAAGTTAAAAAAAATAACTCACAAACGAAATTGTCGAGTAGAAAACTATCTCCATACAGCAAGTAAAAGAGTAATAGATTGGTGTGTCAACCAGGAAATAGGAATCTTAATTATTGGCCATAACCAGACATGGAAACAAGAGGTAAAATTCGGAAAAAAGAACAATCAACAATTTGTGAATATACCTCATTATAGGTTAATAGAGATGTTAACCTATAAAGCCCAACTCAGAGGAATAAAAGTAATAATTACAGAAGAATCCTATACATCTCAATCAAGCTGTTTAGATGGGGATGACTTACCAAAATATGGGGATAAAAAACCGAAATTTAGTGGAAAAAGAGTAACGAGAGGGTTGTATAAAACCAGGGAAAATAAATTATTAAATGCAGATGTAAATGGGTCGTTAAACATTATTAAAAAAGTAATTCCTGATGTTTTTGACCAGGGAATAAAGGGTTTGCCGTTTAACCCTGTAGTGCTTGATCCACTTGCGTTTGACTATACTTTCAGACTTATGAGTAAGTTTGAGTAAGTTTAGTTGAGCGGTATATCTATTGACCATGATTTGAATGCAAGTATTAACTTGAGAAATACGGTCGAGCAAGACCCGTCAATGTCTGTGGATGAGCAACCGCCGACGGCCTTAGTTGAAGCAGGAAGTCAACATTAAAATGTCGCTATATGACGTTTTATGAAGCAGTTAAAATGGGATTTCTTCATCGAAATCAGAATCATTTTCCCCTGGTTGAGATGGACCTAAATGTTCCTCCGCAGCTTGAATTTTGGCAAAAATAGATGTTCTAGAATCAAGTCGTTTTTTTATCAGTCTATCAATTTTGTATTTGGCTTTAATTTCCTCTCGATATTCTTTAGAAATCGGTTTGTCTGGCCAATTCAAATCAGTAGCTTTGACAATTGGTAGTCGAGAACCTAATTTTTCTATTGGCATTTCTGGTAATCGGATCAGAAAATATTCTCGTCTACGTCTAATATTTTCTGCCCGATTTTCAATTTCTGCTAATATACCTGCTAACTGACTAGGATGATGTTCAGAAATAGCAACTATAACTTCAATATCATTTAAGGGAATACCTAAACTTTCTGCTTTGGCTAAAAATTCATCGGGAATATGATTTGTGACTGGAGGATTTACCGCAGCAGATATTTCTGCTATGGCTTTTCTGATAGTTTCTTTAGCAGTTTCAACAGTTTGATTATTTGCGCGAATTGTTGATTTTTCACTGACAATATATTCTAAATTTTTGGTGGCTTCTATTAATAATTTAATTGCCTTTTTTAAATGCTCATAATCCATTTTGAAGAATTTTTATTGAGTAAAAAATTAGTAGAGTTTATCGAGGAATATCTATAAAATTTCCAAGTTTAAAGATAGTATAGCAATCCTATTTTATTTGTGTATAAAAATCTTACTGCTTTTAGGGAATAGGGGTGCGACCCCGCGGGGTGCGACAGACGCACCTGGTAGGGCACCAAGAGAGGGGAAGGGCGTGGTGTAGGAAAGGGGGGAAGACCTCGGTGGCCGCGTAACCATAAAAAAAAAAAAAAAAA
>NZ_JAAHGT010000809.1 GCF_010672385.1 Okeania sp. SIO2F4 | reverse complement strand
TTTCATTCTCTTGAAAGACAGATAGGGAGATGGAGAGAAATTCGTTCCTAGTTCGTCTCCAAATTATCAAATTTATCACACAATCATCATTGTCCATTAATCAATTATCAGTCATTTGAGCCGTACTCATGAGAATAATCAGTTAGGCTTTAGTTAGCTAATTCCTTCCATAGCGCGAGTTATTTAGTTGTATTTTGCCATTTTTCTACCTCCAAATCCCTCCTGCACCCAAAAAAGCTAAATTCTTGCTTTTTGAAACAGCCCTACCCTTGAGAATGGGGTTGAAATGAATATGGACTGTAAGGTCAAGGGAGCCAACTTTTGTCGTCAGATTGAATTCTGGTTCAATTAATAAAGCTTTTATCGCGCACTGGAAACAATAGCTAATAGCTAATAGCTAACGGCTGAATGCTTACTTGTTAGTTATGATTTATTAATTGTCGAGAAGGGAAATTGCTGAGTCGGTTCTAAACTAACTCCGCTAATATTTTTCTGAGCAAATACATAATCTTTATCTAACCATAATGGGATGAAAGGAACATCTTCTCCTAATAATTCTTGAATTTCTATGAAAATAGCTTGGCGTTTTTCTGGGTTTTGCTCTTGACGTTGTTGTTGGATTAATTGATTTATCTGATCGCTATAATAAAATGAACCTTGAAATTGACTAGCTCCTTGTTCACAACCTTTTTGTTTTGAACCTTTTGTACATTCTAAAAATGGTTGGATATAGTTATCTGCATCAATAAAGTCTCCATACCAATCTAAGATAAATGTTTGATATACTCCTTTATCTAAATTTTTAAAGGCGGTAGCTGCTTCTACGCTATTCAATTCTAATTCCATTAAACCTTCTAATTTTTGCTCTACAGATGCTTTTAATGTACTGGCTGTTAATTGTCTTTTAGTGGAATTTGCAGCATACCAAATTTCTATTTTTGCTGGTTTTTCTTGAGAATATCCTGCTTCTTTTAATAATTCTTTGGCTTTGTCAAAATTTCCATCTCCATAATTTTCTTGAAATACTGGTTTATAATCATTAAATTTTGTAGGAATTAGACTATAAACTGGTTCGGCTTTTCCTTGTAAAACTCGTTCATTTAGTAAGTTTCTGTCAATAATAGATGCTAAAGCTTGTCTCACTGATTTGTTATTTAATGGTTCTGAATTCAGATTTAAAACCATGTAATTAACTGTCTTACCATCTGTAGAAATTACTTGCCATCCTTGACGATTAGCTTCTGCTTCTAAATTAGTAATTTGGTCCGTGTCTAGAGAAAAATAAGCTACATCAATAGCCCCTGTTTTAAAGGCATTAAAGAGATTGGCTGAACTAGAAAATATTTGAATGTCAATTCCTTGATTTTTGGCTTTTTCTCCCCAATAATTTTCAAATGTATCTAACCGTAAAACGTCAGTACCATACTCGGCTAATTTATAGGGACCAGTACCAATAAATGTATCAGGTTTAAATTGACTTTCACCTATTTTATAGGCTTGAGGAGAAATAGCACATAGACCAGAAAATGCTAATAAAGGTGTGAAAGCTGCAAAAGGTTTTTTCAACTTAATTGTTAATTGATATTCTCCGGTAGCTTCTACTGACTCAACCGTATTAGTTAATAAAGAAGAAGGTGGACCACTATTTTGAATAAAACGTTTGAAAGAAAAGGCCATTGCTTCGGCGTTGAAGGGACTACCGTCATGGAAAATTACCCCTTGACGAATAGGAATAGTATATGTTGTGCCATCTTCGCTAATTTTTGGCATTTCTGTTGCTAGTTGGGGTACAAGTTCCGTTGTTCCTAACTTGTAACCGTAGAGGCGATCGCCTAAGTTATGGAGTAAGTTACCGGATATTACTTCGTAGGCGTCTGCAGGGTCAATAGTTCGAGGTTTTAAAGTTGTGCCGATAGTAATGCGATTTGTATTTGTTTCTGTAGTTAGGGTATTATCAGGGTTATTCTGAGGTTGGCTACAACTAATGACCAGGAAGCAGCAAAGACAAAACAAACTAACAAATTGAATAATTGACTGCCAGGAATGGTTGATTAAATTAAATGATTTATGTTTGACCAATTTGACTATTTACCTCTGATAAGGGAATAGGGAATAGAGATTAGAGATTAGAGTGTACCTTACCATCCTAAAAATTGCTGTAAAACTATCTGCAACATAGTTGAAATAATTTTAACTTTTGCTTAATTCGATCAAAGTTAAGGTAAGTATTCAGACATTAGCTATCAATTTCATTTAATGGAATAGGGAATAAGCAGGAAAAAGCAACCCTTGAAATTGAGAGAGAATAAAAAATTGCTACATTACGCTCCCTTTACTCTAGCAGTAATTATTTACTATTAGACCTCTGGCGATCGTCAAAAATCAAATCAATTATCGTACAGAAATAATTGATTATTTCCCCCTAATCCCTCGTCCCTACTCCCTCTTTTCCACCAGAGGTATATTAATTACTGATAGGTGAGAGCTGATAAGTTAAGAATTATCACAGACCCTAGATAACTTTAGAAATTACTGTTTAAAATTCAATCTATATAGTTGTTTTTCTTTACTCTCAAAATCTATGTCTAATTGCGATAATGTCAATAAAAATTTGAGCATTGAAGAAGTTTATACTTGTCCTGTTTGCTATCATGGTCAGATTTCAGCAATTACTTTAATGGATGCTTTTTCTTGTAACTTTTGTAACCATATTTTTACTGTCGATCTGGTAAAGCAATCATTGAAAATAGCAGATAGTTCTTCTCCTTTAAGCTGGAGATGGAATGGTAAAAAATGGAAAGCCAATCGTACTCAAGTAAAATGGAGTTGGGTAATTAAGTTATTAGCAGTTGGATTTGTATTATTACCAACCACATTAATAGGATTAAGTGCTTACTTTTTTCCTCCAATACCAGGTACTCCTTTATGTTGGCTACCGATTTTTTGGACTGGTTTAACTTTTCTATCTCATTTGACTATTATCGTTAATATTGTCATAGATTATTACCAGTTTCCAGTCAAGTTATACTTCAAAGCGCTGGGACGAAATTTATGGTTTTGGATTTCACCACAAAATTCTTCAATATAGTAGTTGTCATATTAATGAGGTAGAGTATTTTTTTCTCTTCTGTATTCCCTAGAATCAAAAACTTGTTTATCTCACCCTTGGTGATAATTGCTATATATAGCACTACAAAAATAGTCTGAGGATGTTAATAAAATTGAAATCCCAATCAATTAATAGTTTTGACTTGAGCTGAAGTTCGCAGTTCCTCCGTCAGGAGGCTATCTGAATGCTTAAGGCTATAAATTTAAACCCTTGAAATTGCCAGATAAAATGCGCTTTATGAGTCATATAAAATATCTAATTTTTTTGATTTTAAACAAGAGATATTAACCAGTTTTTCAATCCCAATGGGTGAAAAAAAAGTTCCAAATGATAAGCAATAGGGGAATTTTAATCAATCCTATTAAGCAAAAATAGCATTAATTAAAACATCACTTGAATTCATATTTTCCAGTTCGGCAATAGTAACAGTATTGCAAATGTCAAACTTAGCACCTACTGTTTGTAAGTCATTATCTAATAATTTAAAAAACTTAGTAACTTCTGGTTTATTTCCTACTTAAATCAGTGAAATACCCAACTATTCATCTTGTTGTATATTATTAGCAGCAGAGATAATAAATTGTTATAAATCAATCCTATTAAGCAAAAATAGCATTAATTAAAACATCACTTAAATTCATATTTTCTAGGTCGGCAATAGTAACAGTATTGCAAATGTCAAACTTAGCACCTACTGTTTGTAAGTCATTATCTAATAATTTAAAAAATTTAGTGACTTCAGGTTTATTTCCTACCTGAATAAGTGAAATACCTAACTCTTCATCTTGCTGTAAATTATTAGCAGCAGAGATAATAATCTGCTTGACTCGCTCAGGTTCTTCTATCTCACCTACTGTAACAACTAAAATAGTTTCTCCATTAGACTTTGCTATTTTCAGAGCACGTCGCTCAAAATAATTATCAATAGCATCTTTGAGAGCATCTGCTAAATTAGTTTTGCCGGAGGGTTGATTTTCCAGGAAAATTTGAGCTAAATCGGTAGATGTTACTTGGTCATATCGTTTAAAATAGTCAGAGAATAGGTAAACTGTTAGTCCATCTAAATCTAGCTTCTCACATTCACTGGCTAATCTGATAATGGAGTCTTGCATTAAATCCCATGGTCTTCTACCTGTCGGAGAGCTAGACATATGCATATCGTTACTTTTGTCAATTATTAAGGTGTAATCACGCTGTTGTATAGCAGCACCACCTTCGAGTAATGGATCCATAAGATTAATCTCTTTTCTGATTGTTAACATCTAAGTTTTGAGAGTCCCACCGTTAAATTAGAGATTATAATGGGGTATTATTGTTTCAGTGACATATAGCAATATGATTTGAGTTGTGAGATATTGGAGAATTTTAGGGAATAGGGAACACTTAATTGGGAACATGGAAGAAGAAGATGTATCTTACTCATAAGATAACTGA
>NZ_JAAHGT010000808.1 GCF_010672385.1 Okeania sp. SIO2F4 | reverse complement strand
CTAGGTGAAGTACAGAAATTGTGATGCCAATTTATGAGAGGAAGGGGTTGGCGATGTCAACCCCTTCCTCTCCCGTATAAAAATGATTATCATTCTCATAAATTGTACATTTTATTTTTTGGAAGTCCCTAACCTATAAAGCGACAACTCTTGTATAGATATAACGGATATATCTCACCCTGTAGAGACCTTGCATGCAAGGTCTCTACAGCGTTTTTGCGATTTACTCGAAACGGGTTTGTTTAACCCGGATTTAGTATAACATCCTCCTGATTTTCAAGTTCTGAATTCTCAACTGTGAATTCTAAGAGGTTGTTTGTCAAGAATTATGAGGTATTTTGATCTGTTGGAAATTGGGTATTACAGACTGCAAAGTCACCGGATAAATAACCAAGTTGTTAAAGTTTAAAGGGCGATAATTTGACCTAACAAAAGTTGACAAACAGTCTCTAAATTAGCACATTCTGACTTCTGACTTCCCTATCCTCCCAAACCCAAAACATTCTGTAATAGCATTTGGTCTTCACCTTTAAGTTGAAAGCGACCACTTTCAATATCTCTAATCCAGCTTTGGCTTTTTCCCAGCATAGTTGCTAACTGTCTCTGACTTAACTGTTGATTTTTCCTAGCAATCATAATTTGTTCGCCACAAATAGCAGAAAGCTTTTTTGTTCTTTTGCGCTTATTAGTATAACGTAACTTCTGTTTTTCAAATTCTGCTAAATGTCGATCCCATTCCTGGGGGAGTTGAAACCACAGGATACGAGCATTCATTAACATATTCCACTTCCCCCTTGGACCGCGATCTGTTAATCTCTGATGCTTACTACCATCATCGATCCAAAAATCTAAAGCTGCATCACCGTCATCAGGTAAACCTGCCAATTTTGCCCACATTGGTTGAATTTCTTCGGGGTAAGTTACAGGGTCAAATTCAGGCTTGAGTCCATAATGGCTGAGAACTTCCAGATCGCTCTCAAAAGTCTTTATTAGTCGTTTTCGGTCATCCCTAAACGAAGATGCTTGTCTGACTTTATGTTCGCCATAAGCTACTCGCATTAAGGTAGGTACAGTCAAGCGTTGCTCCCTACCCATTTTTGTTTTGAACAATAACCATAACAACATCCTAGCAGTTCCCTCATGTTGCTGCCAGATACTCATCACAGTAGTTAATACAGACTTAGGTAAAATTCCATATTGATAGAATGCTGTGCGCTGTTTGCAAGCTTCCTTGTTGAGGAAATACTTAGCCCAGATACCAGCTCTAACTCTAAAAGTCAGACCAACAAGATGTTTGCATCCTGTGGAATCTTCAGAAAAGTGATGTTCAATTTCTAATATATGCCAAAGTTGACTTTCTGGCAATGAAAAGGAATTTATTCTACCTTGTTGAGGCCAGTCAATAGTAGTAGTAATTTGGCAAGGTTGTTGAGCAAGGTTTTTAATCAAACTCAGTTTAGTTGCTTTAGATAGGTCTTTGCGTTTTTCTAGCCCCAGGTATCTTTCTATTTGCCGATCGCTGATGACAAATTCTTGCTCCCATGGTTTGTCAATAACTGTTGCATGGGCGGCATAAATTAGGTGTAGACAAGCTGCTCTGATATCCATTGCTGGTATATCTGTTACTTTTTTGACATCATCATTTAGAGTTGGGGATGTACACCCAAAATCTTTGATGCCAAAACTAATTGAACCCTGATCTTGCTTAATAGAACGCTGATAGATCGGTTTACCTTCTGGATCTGCTGTCCAAGGTAGCGATCGTCTCTGCGCCAGAATGTTGCAAGCTTCCCAGATTACTATAGAAGAAGCAAAGGGACTGTGCTTGCCATCGGGAAATAGGTCAGAGCTTGTGGGTGTTCTTGTCTCAGCCTTATATCTACCTTTTTTAGGTAGGGTAGGAACAGGACTACTAATAGAACAGTGAACTACACACTGAGGCTCTTCGTGATACCCCTCACAGCTATTACACAGTTCGGGATTAATAGAATATTGTTCATTATCGACAACTATCGCACCTGTTGGGCACTGGGTTTGGGGCACACAGGTGGCACATCCGAGACAGTTTTCAGTCATTTTGTGAGTCATAACAAGCCCCTGTTTTTACTGTTGAGCAGTTAGGTGTTAGTCATACTTCTTATAATCTGTAAGTTGATTTCGCTACCTATTAAATAGTGATGCCCTGATTGCTGTACAACTAACTATATAAGGAGTTAAAATATCAAATCTTTTATCTAATGATTTAAGTATTTTCACTCAAGTCTAAATTGAGACTTTTAATAAACCTTAATATTTCATAAATACTTTAGATTATATGTTCAGAATGAGCAAATTAATATTATTTTTATCTTTTAGTATGGAGTAATTAATAGGTTATTTAGCAGATAAGGATATTTATACATTTAACTTGCAATAGTTAGTAATTTCAAGGTTGATTTAACTACTAATTTTTAGTAAAAAAAACCAAGGGGAAATACTTAAATCATTATTAAAAGATATATTGATCGGCATTTCACCCCAGATATCAACTGCTGAATCTCCTAATTATTGAGATTGCTGGCTAACATTCCTCTCAAGTTTCTTACTTGTATGATTGGCTCGATTATCAAGTTGTACTCTACCTCTAGGAAGGCGAATATTTTTTTGTTTAAGAATTCTCCTAACTTGAGTACCACTAAGTTTAATTCCTGTTCGTTGAGCAAGATAATTTGCTAAACGTTCTCCACTCCAATTGCTACATTCATAACCTAACTGGTTAGGAGATTTTTTTGTAACTTCTATCAATAATTGAATATATTCTTCTGTAGCTTTGCGAAAGTTACCATGCTCTCGCCGATCTCGTAAACTATCTAATTGATCTGGATCTCCATGTACACACCAATAAGCAACTGTTCTATAAGAACAACCGATAAACCCAGAAATTTCTGAATAAGTTTTTCCGTCATTTAATAGGAGTAACATCAATACTCTTTCTCGGAAATGAGAGCAACCGCTCTCTCGCAAAGCTTTCTGCAATCTTTTCTTTTGCATTGAACTGAGAAAATCTTTTGCAGGCATAACAGCTACCTCAGTTTAACAACTTAATGCAACTTAGCTGCACAGTATCTATAATCCGCTTTTCAATACCCTTTATTTGGGAGTATAAGCTGCAACTCCAGACATAGGCAAAACCTTGCCTGTTGTAGTCTGCTATCCTATACTAAAAACAAGTTTAAATAGATTAATAGATTACCTGTGCTACTTAACTTGATGGTGATGACTTGTTTCAGGCATTAAGAACCGGATTTAACTTAGCCCCTATTTTTCACAACTAATATGGCCAAAACAAGAGCAGAAATATGTGATGTTAGACAAGCTGAAATAATTCCTGCATCTTTTGGGTAGATAGTCAAGTCTGGATCTTAGTAGAATGCTTGTAGATAGCTGAGAATTAGATTAATGTATCTTGATTTAAATTTGCTTGCGCCTATCTGAACCTGATATGGTCATGGCGTTTTGTAGAGCAAGCTTTTTCTGAAGGCAATAGTTTTGGCTTGGGGTAGGTAGGGGCAAGAACACCCGTTCTTAGAAACCTACGATTATCTACAAAAATCTATGATTTTCTATAAATAATCTATTCTATTCCTGCTTCAAACTGGCAACGTCGGCGTTATCCAGCTCCTCTGGCTGTCACGGACGTTCGCGTCAGCGGAGCGTAGCTCTCACTGACCGCCATAGCTAGATTTAAGCTAGCATTCAAATCTCTATCGCAACTGAAACCACAATGCTCACAGTCAAACACTCTCTCAGATAACGACAGAGATTGCTTCACCTGACCGCACTTAGAGCAAGTTTTAGAGCTAGGAAACCATCTATCAACAACAACTAGCTCAGAGCCATATAGCTCACACTTGTACTCTAGCTGTCTACGAAACTCATAAAATCCCATATCAGCTATAGCTTTAGCCAGTTTGTGATTTGACATCCCATACGGATACATTTAAGTCTTCTATTACTATCTGGCTGTGGTTTTTAGCTAAATAAGTAGTTAGCTTATGCAATGTATCCTTTCTGATGTTGGCTATCCTGTTGTGCAGTTTGGCTATTTTGAGTTGTGCCTTTTTCCAATTCTCAGAAAATTTGACTTTATGTCGGTTCAGGTATTGCAGTCTAGATAATTTAGTTTCTAATTTTCTGTAAGATTTAGCACCTTCAAAAACCTCACCAGTTGATAGTGAAGAAGCGTGATTTAACACCCAAATCTACACCAACTACATCAACTGATTTCTCAGTGACTTGGGATTCTGTTTCTCAGAGCGAAACTCACAAACCATCTATCAGCTGTTTTGCTAATAGTTACAGCTAAACGGAGTAACATTATCTGGCAAGATTTCAAAGGTTTTCACCCATCCAATTCTAGGTAGTTTTATACGATTAAAACCTACTGATATTGAGCCCGATACGAGTGAAACTATCATCTCTACCTTTTTTCTTGAATTTAGGCATTCCCGACACTTTACTAAAGCAACGTTTCCAAGAGTAAAGATAAATATCTCAAAGCAAACTGAGG
>NZ_JAAHGT010000807.1 GCF_010672385.1 Okeania sp. SIO2F4 | reverse complement strand
AAGCATTCAGCGGTCAGCTATTAGCTAGCCTCCTGGGTCGGAACTGCGGCCTTCAGCTTTATTACTTTTAAAGTAATTGAGAGATTTCATGCTGATTAAAAGTTACTGTAAAAGTCCATTAGTCAACCTTAATAGTCTATCGAACCACATAGTTCATTCAAAAGCTGAGAGCTGACCGCGAGCTAGCTGAATGCTTACGATTTCAACAATAAATGATGTGAAATTATTAGAGGCAATTGTTTCTCAAATTCCCAACCTTGCTTCTACAGATAAATAGCGAAAACTGTATTCTGAATAATATCAAATTTACCTAAAAACTAAGGTTTAAAGCCTCTCCTATATGGGAGTAATATCAAGTCCGGTAGCATCGGTGTAATTAGATAATAGAGTGTGGGGAGGGTGTGGAGTGTGGGGAGTGTGGGGGGATAGGGAAATATAGAAAGATTTGGCATGATGTGAAGATGGAACATTTTTTTATACTGAATTAATCGGATTTGATATAAAAAAGAAAAAATTTTCCTTTTAAACAATCTTCTTCTGTTTAAGAAGAGGTAATTATTAATTATTAATTGTTAATTATTGAAAAATTAGCCAGGGATGGATTAACGTCTAATATAAACTATTAAACCCACCTCCTGGGAATAACCTATCTCCTACCTTTATTCTTCCAACCAAACAGAAACCGAACCACCATTACAACGAAACTTTGCCCAACCCCACTCATTTGTATAAATAGGTTCCTGAATATGTTCCGTGAGGTCATAAAACTTAGCATTAGCTCTACCTACTTCCATCCACTTGTAACCAGGATAACTATCGCTCATAATTACAGCCATTGCTTTTGGATGTTCTTCAGTACCCAAACGAGTCCAACCTACAGTATTGTAATGATCGAAATAATCATATTGCTCCCCATAAGCATAATATTTCCGGGCAAAAAGTAACTTATCAATTATCCAACGGTGGGATGGTAAGAAAATATTGTAACGGTTGCCATCTTTTCCATAATCTTCATACTCTGCACCATAATAGTCAGCATAAAAAATGCAAGGATATCCTTCACGACGCAACAAAATAATCGCATAAGCTAAAGGCTTAAACCAAGGTTCAACAGGAGCCTCCAATGCTTGTAAAGGTTGGGAGTCATGGTTTTCCACAAAAGTCACAGCATTGACCGGACGTTCCTGCATCAAAGTACCATTGAGAATATAGCGCATATCATAATGTCCGCCCGACTTACTCGCATAATAAAAATTGTAATGCAGAGGAACATCAAACACAGACATTCTGCCACCAACTGAATTAATATACCAGTGCAACGTACCAATATCGTTGAACCAATATTCCCCCACCATAAATAAATCCTTCTGAAAATGATGTTCTAATACATCTATCCACAGAGGAAAAAACCAGGATGAAATATGTTTGATAGCATCTAGACGGAAACCATCCACTCCCGTAGTTTCTATATACCACTTACCCCAACGTATTACTTCATCCCGAACTTCTTTACTCTGGAAATCAACGTCAGCTCCCATTAGGTAAGCAAAATTTCCTTTCTCCAACGCCACATAATCATCAAAACTTTTCCCTTCAAATAGATATATTGTATTTTGTTCCTTGCTATAGTCATCATAATCAACTGCATCAAAATGCCACCAATGCCACTCGAAGTCAGAATACTTTTTTTGCCGACCAGGAAATGGAAAATGAGTATAACCTTTAACCTCACGCATTCCACCCTTGGGATGAATGCGGTTATCCTTAGAAAAAGGAGTAGCTTTGACAATTTCTGTTCCATCAGCACCCATGCGGTGGTTGAGAACTCCATCAGCATACACATCAATACCAACATTATGCAGAGCTTGAATAGCATCTAAATATTGTTGGCGATCGCCATATTTTGTTCTAACAGTACCTTTTTGGTCAAATTCCCCCAGGTCATACATATCGTAAACCCCATATCCCACATCATAAGTCCCCCCAATACCTTTGTAAGCTGGTGGTAACCACATAGCAGTAAAACCTGCATCTGCTAATTCTTGAGCTTGACTGGCCACTTCATTCCATAGGATGAGGTTGGGGTCAATATACCAGTGGAAATATTGCATCATTACGCCATTAATTGCTGCCATTTTGGGAAATCCTCAAATCTACCAAAATAATTATGGCTGTTTTGTGGTGTTGAAGCAATAGTATTTGCGTAGTGTGACTGGTGGACAGACACATCTCAAATTTTTCGTTAGCTCTTTGGGGCGGGTTTATTTCATCTGGTGGTTAAACTCGTTAATTTCAATTAGAACCCGCCCCTACTATTGCAACATTTTCGGCGTGTCACGCTAATATATAATATATATAATATGTCGCATTACTACTTAGCCGACACTTCCAGGTTGAAGCAGGAACAGAAATAGGTAATCAATCAGATAATTATAAATTTTACTGATTTTTGTATATTTCTGGGAACGGCAGGTTTTAGATTTAGCTTAAAGCCGAATTTTGTTGAACGTATTCCACAGTGTTAATAACCGATATCAACTATCATTAACTAGCCATAATAATCAGCTACCTTTAGTCATCTAAAAATGACTTGTACTGTGAGATAAGAAATTTATTTATTGGTAGATAACAAAGCCACAAAACTTTATACCTGATAGCTCGCCAAGAATTTCAATTCGTAAGCTTTTAGCTTAAGTAATCTCCAAGATGACTCAATTATCTATGCCATCTTTTTGTATTTTGGTTAATTAATGCAATCTGATATTATTGGTACAATTAACAATGGTTAGGCAGAAAAAAATTAACACAAAATACTAGATAGAGTAAATTTTTATCAAGGATGATTAATCCTCAATTATTTATCCTGAATCATTTTTTTTAAGTCATAAAATATGACTTAAAAACTAACTTGTCTAGCAGCCATCATATAACGGAAAATATATTCTACTAATTCAATATAATTATAAGCAGATTCAGGAGAGTTTGCCCAAACTGTTACACCGTGGTTACGAATTAGTAGAGCAGGAATTTTTGGTGGAGATTCTAAGAAGCGATCGCTTATTTCATTGGCAATTTTTTTGACTTCTAAATGATTCACAAATAAAGGCATTTCTACCGAAGGGTTTTCTTGCCAAATTCCCAAACCTTTCAACATTTCTAGTGATGGTAAAAGCAAACCATTTCCCTCAGTAAAATTAGAGACTAAATTTGCCTCTATAGAGTGTACATGATAACAAGCTTTAGCTTCTGGAAAAGATTGATAAATAACTTGATGAATACTTGTTTCAGCGGAAGGGCGAAAATCAGGATTTGGTTTTTCTAATACTTGACCATCTATATCTACTCGAACAAAATCTTGTTCAGTTAATTCTCCTTTTGGGCGACCACTAGCAGTAATCCAAAAACTATTATCTGGTAGACGAGCGGAAAGATTTCCAGCAGTACCTACCATCCAACCTTTTTGATAAAAGTGTGTCGCTGCAGATATTAAAGATTCACGGGGGTCAATGTTCATTTTTAAGTAATATTTACAAATTTCTATAACTGTTTAGTATTAGTTTGGTAAATAGGATTAATGTAAGCATTCAGCCGTCAGCTATTAGTTATTAACTCCTTATCAGACCGAAGGAGGAATTAGTCTCCAAGGAGAATTAAAACTTATGTTTACGCAGTATTCCACAGGAAAGAAAAAAGTCATCAGCTAACCTTAGTAGTTGCTTGATTCTTTTCAAAGAGGAAAAGCTTTCAATAATTAATAATTAATAATTAATAATTAATAATTACCTCTCCTTGAAAACGGATAGGATTGACGAACAGGAAAAATTTTTCTTGTTTCTCCACGGCGAGTGAGAGGCTTGAAACCTTAATTTTTCGGTAAGCTTAATACTAATAGCTGAATTATTATAGATGAATCTTTTTAATTTATCAACATCTAGACTAAATATTAAATATTAAATATTAAATATTTTATTAATCTCTGTTAATTAGATAGCGGTTCATTAATGAGAAACAGTATTTTTTTCCCTCGTTTATGTTTTCTATTTGCTAAAATATAAAACTTCTGTACCTAATCTATTTTATAAATGATACATTACTTTCGTAAGCATTCAGCCCTAAGCTAGCCTCCTGGGTCGGAACTACGTTAACAGTTATTAGCAGACCTCTTGCAAAAGTTTTAATTAAATCAATTTCAAGATATGAAATTGTTGATTTCATTCCCTATTCCCTATTCCCTGACTTCTGCAAGAAGTCTAGCTATTGTTTTTGGTTTTAGATAAAAGCTTTATTTAAAGCCACCAGACAGAGCGGGGTTTTATCGAGCCAGAGTTAAATCTTACTACAAAAGTAGGGTCTTATTGCTGAGAGCTGAGAGCTGAGAGCTGAATGCTTATTTACTTTCTATTTCGAGAATACCATTATTTGATAATTGAGTTAAAGTTGTGGATGAAAATAATATCAATAAAGGGCTACTAAGATAACATGAACCCACTAAATCGGTTTTCTGACCGAGCAACAGATTATGCCAAGTATAGACCAAACTATCCAAAAGAAG
>NZ_JAAHGT010000806.1 GCF_010672385.1 Okeania sp. SIO2F4 | reverse complement strand
TGGATTTATGCCTGATCAAAACCCGCCCCACAAAACTTCAATAAACCATTGAATTTAATGACTTGATTTTCTATATATTTCCACTAAAACTCCAAGAAATGAACCAAATATACCCCCAATAATTCCTCCCCAAAATGGAATTAGTAGTGGACTAAAACAAACATAAAATCCATCCCAACCATCAGCACAATTTAAAGGTTGAATTTTGTCATGAGCAATAATAATAAAAAAAACTGTACTCAAAAGTGAAGTAAAAGTTGCTGCATTAAATATTCTCATCGTGCATCTGAAACGAGTAATTAAGTTAGTAATTCCACCAACTATTCCCCCAATAGTACCTCCGATGATGATGCCTACACAAGCACCAAACAATGAAACAAACCATACAAACACTACGGGAAGTATACTACTCATAAAATTCTCCTAATTTTATTGTTTTTAAGTCCTCCAAAAAAGTTTTAACCTGCTAAAAATACTTACAACAAATGCCACTATTAATGTATAAACAAATCCCCTAAACAATCCTAAACTTGGTGTTTGAGTCATTTGTGTAATTTCTTCATACCATCCAGTTAATTTGAAGAGAGGTAAAAGCAAGTTACCGAAAACCACATAAGCTATCATGGGATTTTCCCCATTATAAATCAATAATTTGAGAAGACCTTTCTGTTGAAAATAATCGCTAATCACAGTGAATAGAATCAACAGAAAAATAGACATTCCTGTGGTGATGAAAAAGTAACTAATAGTAGCACTATCTTTTTTGATGCCACCTTGAAAAGGTTCAAAAGCTAACCCTAATACGAGCCAATAAATACCCCAACCATAAAGTTTATTTAGCAAATTTTCTATCTGATTACCTGGTTGCTGGAATAATAACCAACCGGAACCACATAAAACTATAGTTATTAAAGTTGTTTGTAAAACCAGTCTAGATTGTAACCCAAGCAATAACACCAAGTCAATAGTCAGCATTAATAGTGCAATAATTAAAAAACGACTAGCTGGCCATTTTTCTACTATAGGATCATCATTATTAGTGTCATAGTTTCTCATACATTTTAAAATTAAATCTCCGGCAATAGTACCGGGAATGAGGATAAATAAATACTTCAAATAATCAAATCTAAAAATCCAAGGCAAAGGAGAGTTAAACCAAAACTCTTTCACCCATCCATCATCAGTAGCAGAAAATATTAACCCTAATAATATCCCTAATAATCCTAAACGTAACCACCAATTAGATTTAGTAAATAACCAAATTATCGAACCAAAAACCGCCATATTTGTTAATACTATGAGAATAATATCACTCCGTTCTAAGGAAAATTGACTACCATCAGGATATATTAATCTACTCAGAACTAAAATACATAAACTCCAGCCAGCTATACTAATAAATTTATTTATAAACTTGGGAAAAAATTTGGGTAAACGAGTGAACATTAAAAATAGGATAAAAAATCCTAGTAAAGCTAATTGCCACTTTTCAGGAGTTTCCTCTGCACTATTAATAATGTGCGGTCGAAAATGTTGCAAAACTATAGCAAAAGTGCCCAACAAAAATCCTCTTTTCAGTATAAAGAAAAATATTTGACTGTATCGCCAGTTTTTATTAATTAATCTAGATAAAGCTAGGGGTATAGATGCTCCCATTGCAAATAAGAAAATTGGAAAAACAATATCTACCCAAGTTAATCCAGGAAGATGAGGATTAAATACATAATTTGGTGGTGGTGTTTGAGCATGATACATCCAAGCAGGTAATGTTCCATCACGAGGAATTATGCCAGATAATACCATCATTAAAATAGTAAATCCACGCAAAGCATCTAAAGCATCAGCACGTTTTATAGAGGTTGGTTGTTTTACCATTGCGATATTTTAGTGGTAGTTAGGAGTCAGAATTACTGGAGTCATCAAGCCAGAGTATAAAGGATTTTGGCATTGCTGAATTAAGGTATGAAAGTAGGTTTATAGGGAATAGGGAAAACTTAATTGGGAACAGGGAACAGTTAATATTAATAAGTAGTTCAAACAATCCAAAATACAAAATACAAAATACAAAATTATCAAATCATACACACAACCAGCAACGCCAGGATTTTTATTTTTAATAGATATCTCCAGAAAATAAACTTGCTCTTTATTTAACATAGGCTAGACTTTTACAAGTCACTTACAAAATCATTTTTCGTATCTTAATTGCGAAAATATACTCCCTATTCCCTATTCCCTATTCCCTGTTCTCTACTATGTGCAAAAAGTCTATATCTTTATCTTTTTTTAGAGATGTCTAATGGCGATTAACTCTAATGAAATTTTTCACAACCTATTGAGGGTTGTTATATAGGAAATAGTTAGATTAAAATGTCAAAAAATGGAATTATAATACACTCGTTACTTGACATTATATTAATTAGAAAACTTGAGGATCTAGTTAAGGAATGAGAATTAAATAAGATCCAAAGTTTTTATCTAAGAGTATTGCACTGAAATACTTCTATGCAGGAAATCTAGAAGTTAATAAATCCTCATTCCTAATTTTTGCTAATTCTCTATTTCTAATCTTTTAAAGCTATACCCATAATGCTACCTCCACCTTTAGCTTTAGCTAGACGCATTGCTCAAGCAACTTCAGGTAATTTTTTACCAATGAATAATTGATAATTGATAATTAATCAATTCGGCTTTATTGCCTCTCCTTCCAAGGAGAAAAAGCGGTCGTTTTCGACTGTCGCCGACATGAAACGCGGAGCGACTTGAATTGCAGAGCAGACCGTAGGGTGGGATGGCGTTTCGCTTCGCGACATGAAAAGCGTTTCGCTGCGCGACATGAAAAGCGAGAGCTACCGTAGCAAGAGGCAGCTCCTCTGCAAGAGGCAGCTCCTCTCTCAAGAGCGGGTTTCCCTCTGAATGCAGAGCCGCTCCGAAGTACGCCATATCCAATCTTTTCTTGAGAAAAGAAATTGTGATTTCCTTATATTCAATTCCGTTGCGGTTTTAACCAGAGATAATTATCCATTATTCATTATCCATTATTAATTAATGAACATATCCTATAGTGCCAGTTAATCCAGTTTTTTATTTGTAAATTCTCTGTAAATCGTTTACTAAACTTGCCTGATAAGGTGCTTTAAATAGAATATTATCTCCTTGGCGTAAAACTACCGTAGAATTTAATTTTCCGAAAGTATCAAATTCTCTTATCGGCGGAAACTTGCGATATTTTATACTTACTCCTGCTTTTTATAACTCATGTTCAATAATGGATAATGGATAATGGATAATGGATAATTACCTCTCCCTAAAACGGATTGGATTGAATAAAAGGAAAATTTTTTCTTGTTTCTCCTTGCCCATGAGAGGCTTTAAACCTTAATTATTCGGTAAAAAATACCAGCTTGCTTTTTTCTAGTACCTGGATATTTAGATAAATTTATTTCCAACGAATAAATATTTTCTATATCAAGCACATAAACAAAAATAGTAAGTATAGACTTAAGAGATGAAATACCACCTGTCAAGTCAATATAGTTTTGTGAATTATCAAGAGGGTTAACAATTTTTCGTAGTTGCTCTACAAGATCCCTAAATCTATCAACATTAGAATCTTCTATTTTTGTGACATGATGTACTAAACTTGTTGAAGAAATTTTCTAGTTGCTTAGAGCTTCTTGCCAAGCTACTGAAATTGTCAAAGCTGATAATGATTGATCGGAATGAAAAATGTGTACTTGATGAAAAGTTAAATCGCTATTTTTGGTATTATTTCACCCTTGAAGGGTAGCTCCAATAATAGCCTTAATCATTGCAGGAATGTTTGTATTTCCTGCTAAAATAAGCTTGAATAATTTTTGATAAATATTCATTTTACTTTGTTTAATTTCCTATAATATAATTCCTCTAGTGGAGTTTAAGTTTTACACTAAGTTCGGTTATGAAAAAATACTTTTTCCAACTCTTATCTAATATAAAAAAATATTTGTTCATTCTTTCAATCTCAATGGTGAGCGCCAGATGTACTGATAACCGATAACTGAAATGACTCTTCCCTATTCCCTGACTTCTGCAAGAAGTCTATTAAAGATACTAATTAAACCGAATTTAGTATTATTCCTCAATCAAACCTCCATAAAAAAATTAGTTGCCAATAGAAACTTTTGCTACTAACAACTAACTATTAACTATTAGACTTATCCAAAAATTAAAAATCGAATCAATTATTATCCATAAATTATTAATTACTGTTCTCTATTCCCTATTCCCTCTTACTTATCAACCAATCAATATTAACTTAGCTAGAAGAAGCAGGTAAAGAAAGTTGAGGTTGAGTCTTTGGTTTATGACCATTACCATTAGTATTAGAATACTCTGGAGATAATAATACTTGACGAATCAAACGAGCGATCGCCCGTTGAGTCAAACCACCTGCTACTTGTTGCCCCATCTTTTGCATCTCTGGTTTAACTAATATATTTGGCACTAATTGTACTAATTGCATAGCATCAAAACCAGGAGTATCTTGAATAATTTGCCAGATATTTTTAATATGTTCT
>NZ_JAAHGT010000805.1 GCF_010672385.1 Okeania sp. SIO2F4 | reverse complement strand
TTGCTTACCTCTTTTCCTACAATTATCCAAAACATTAGTTAACTTTACTTATTATTTATTACTCATTACTTCATAACTAAAGTATTGAGGTAGTACAGAATTCTTTTAAATATTTACTCCTTCTTCCTTCTTTCCTCTTCCTTCTTCCTTCTTCTGCCTTTCACAAAGCAATATTAATCTTTATCTAATTCTAAATTCCGCTTACCCGTACAAATCCAATATATGGGAGAAACTAAACCAAAAGGTCGCCATCTTTTCGAGTCTTCCAATACAGATGCTACCCCACCACGACCGCGATAAATTTGCTGAGAATTTGGTTTAAAATATTTATTTCCAGTCACACCAAAAGCAGAAGTTGTAAAATATTCCACATTTCCCATTCCCAAATCTTGCCAAGATTCTAACCTTTTAAAAATAATAGGAAATCGTGCTTCTGCCAAAAATTTTGGTCTGTATCTATTTCCCCATAAATCTGCTAATTCACACTTAGTTAAAACTAAAGCAATTCGTCGTTTTTGACCCAAAATATCCCGCCCTGCTAATGCTACTAAAAGTTTATCAACTCCTCTCGCATATTCTAAATCTTTGCGATGAGTTGTACCATCAATCATTAACATAATTCCTGTAGCTGGAAAACAATCATTTAAGTAGTCTCGAAGTAACTGACAATCTGTTTCCTGAAGTACATCACTGAAAAATTCTCCAGAATAATCCTTGCAGCTAATATCTAAATTTAAAACAGTATTTGAGCAAGTCAAATTATCTGATTTTTTGAGAACAATCCTCAAACTATAATCCTTAATTTCCAGCACATCATTAGCTAAACGAGTTTGTTCAATTTGTAATCCTTTTTCTATCAAATTTTGTGCCTGCTTAATTAAATATTCTCCATCTTTATTTGCTGGAGTAATTAACTCAACCGGACTAGAAATATCGGCATTTGGCCATCTAGCCAAAGCAGCCATATAAGTCGTTTTTCCAGCAGCGCGATCGCCTATTACCCGTAAAACTCCAGAGTGATTTTCTTCTTTTAAATCCCGATCTATGATCGGTTTAAATAGAGATTCCAACATTTTTTCTATATCCTTTTATAACAGTCAGCGATCGGCTAAGAAAAAAAGATTGTCTGTCTTAACTTTGCCGATTTTTAGCCCTCTTAAGCAGAAGTAATTATCCATTATTCATTATCAATTATCCATTAATTACCGACCTTTACTTAACCAATACAAAGGAAAAACAATCCCATGAGGTTTCCATTTCAAAGGTTCCCGTAAAATAGAGTGGGGACTGCCTAATTCATCTGTACGATTTGGGCGGGGGTCATTTCGATGTAAAACACCAAAAGTAGATATAGCATAAAACCGTAAATTTTGTTGAGGAATACGCCTTTTTAAAATATTTGTTGTTCTGGGTAAATGAACTTTAAATATATCTAATTCTGGGTCAATACGACCAGGCCATATTTCTCCTCTTTCACATTTACTCATTGCTATAGCTAGACGTAAATCTTGAGTCCGATCGCTTTCATCTATTAAGTCAATAAATCTTTCCATTACGTTACTATAAAATATGTCACTTCCTGGCTCCCATTTATGAAGTAAAATTAGACAACCAAGATTATCTTTAATCAGACATTCATCGAGAAATTCTTGATGCAAAGGATTAGAAATTCCACCTTGTAATTCATTGAAAATTTCCCCTGGATAATCTCGGACTACCAGGTTGATTTCTTCTGGTTTTCTTTGCCACCAATGTTTGATTTCTATATGAAAAGAATACAAAGGTAAATCGTAGAAACTTTTAATCCTGATTCCATCAATAATAGTAGGTTCTAAAGAGGCGCCATTCAGAATAATAGTTTCAGCTTTCTTAGCCAAATTTTTAGCATCATTAGTAATAGCTGTAATTTGAAAATTTGGATTAGTTTTTTCCGGCCAATAAGCTAATCCTGCCAAATAAGTTGTTTTGCCTGCACCAGTAGGTCCAATAATACAAATATTCCCCATTTTTTTTGATTAAATCTCTAAATTTTTAGGTATTTAAACTATAATATAGGGAATAGGGAATATAAAACTTAAATCCTTCTAATACCATTTATCCATGAAGTTGCACTTAATATAAAGATGAGAATAGTGAGTGTAATAAGGTCTGAGCAACAATTATTAAGCGCATTGTTACAAAGAAATGGTATAAGATTATTTAAAATTTACTTTTGACTTCTTACACCAGATTTCATCTCAGTGAGGTACAGCTATATATAGGGAATAGGGAATATAAAACTTAAATCCTTCTGAGTAGTGAGCAAGATTGCCGCACTACAAAGGTTTTATTATTAATGTTTGTACTTCATATACTTGGCATCTGCTGTATATCATCTTCAAACAATCAGTTATAAATAAAATCTTCTTTTAGGGATGAAACTTTTCATAGAAAGTTCCTACTATTTCCCTATTTTCCTATTCCTTATTATTCACAGTATATTCGGTGATTAATGTGGTACAACTGACGGGGTAAATATTTTTTGCTTGTTCCCTATTCTACTCTCTACTCCCTACTCCCTACTTCCTTCTTTCAGACTAAATAACTCGCCAAATATATCCAAGGTAATTCTAATAAACTACGATGATAAATACTGGTAATAAAACATCGCACAGATAAACCATAACGACTTTGATTTATTTTTTCTAACTCATATTTTACTGGTTGAAAATAACTATTAAAAACATAATTATGACGTTGCAGCCAATTCATAGAAGAGCCATGAGGCAAATAATTTAATTTGGAAATTTCCTGTTCAATTTCACAATTAATTAAATCAGCTTTATTCAAACAAATTACAATCCGTCGTGCTTGAGGACAATCATAAATAAAAAACTCAGCCCAACGATTAAATCTATTACACCATTGTTGCCGAGTAATATAATTTTCCGGGTCAATATGAGGCTGTAAAATTTCTCTATAGGGAGGAACAATTAAAAAAATTCCTTCACTTTTACCCACTATTTCTTTAAAGTATTGCCATTCATTAATATGCTCAGACTGCCACGACCTACGAAATAATTCCCCTGGAGAATCTATCCAATCTACAGGAATTTTACTAATACCAATAGGCAACCTAACCTCCACATTTAAAGAACGCTTTTCAATAGTTTGAGTAGGTTTAGTCGTACCATCTAAATTAAGTAAATTTGCCTGGAGATTTTGATAATTTTGATTGACTAAATCGACCCGAACATAATTTCCTTGGGGGCCAGCCAATTCTAATGCTAAATGAGTTTTTCCCACGGCGCGATCGCCTATATAAACTACTCCCATTTCAGTTATCAATTATTAGTTATCAATACCTCCAGCTGAAGTCAGAGGCAATAAAATCCGAAATTTCCTTTTTTATACCATTGAAAGGGGAGGCGTGAGACTTGATTTTTTGGTCAGATATAATGTCTCAATTATGGTAGTTTTGGCATGATAAATCGGTATAGGCTACTTTTAAAGATGGCTGCAATTTATTCCTGACTTTTTTCTAGTAATTTATAGGCAATTATGGTCTCTATTAATTCGATAATATTCTGTTGTCTGATTGCATCTGTTAATTTATTTTTGGCTTTTTCAACTTATTTCAAACTACCTATTTTTATGAACCACCGCTAACAGTCACAGAATAATTAAATTTAAAAGGTTTAAAACTTTTTCCATCTTTGGCACTTCCAATCATTTCTAAGTCATAAACACCCGCTTTAGGAAACATAATTTCCGCTCCTGGTATATCTTGATATTGTTCAGTATCAATCCCTTTTAATTCTGGATTCATTATCGGTTTACTGTCAGACTTACGGGGTTCAACATAAACATTTAACTGACAATCACATTCACTAAAAGGAAGACTTTTACCACCTTTACGAGTCAGAGCAAACCAAGCTAAAGAAGATTTACCGACTTTAGGATTATGATTAGGTGTAATATGAAAAGTACAAGCTACGTCTTGAGAAACTTCTACATTATGAGCTTGAGTAGGAATTAATTTATTTTGCAGTTTATAATTAATTATTTCTGCTTTTGCACCAATAGAAAACGCCAAAGTTAACAACAAAATTTTGAGACTAATCATTTCAGTTATCAGTTATCAGTTATCAGTTATCAGTACCTCTGGTTCACCCGGAGGCAAGAAAATCCGAAATTTTCTCTTTTATTCTCTTGAAATTGGAGGTTTGAGACCTTATTTCTTGGTCAATAAAAAATCTTGAGAAATATAACTTTCAAGTATAGCAAAGTTTTTAATAATTGGTAGAATCCTACAGATTGATTATTATACCAATTACCGAAAAATAAAGGTATAAAGCCTCTCATGAGCAAGGATAAAAAAGTGCTAGGATATTTCCTTATATTCAATCCTCTCGGTTAAAACCCGAGGTAATTATCAATTATCCATTATCAATTAATGAACAACCTTGCATTTTTTACTTCTAATACCAATTCATATCAAATCCGCTTGCAATGGAAGTGTTATAAGAAATCGGGTTTGTGGGAGGTTAATGTTAGGGACGTTGCATGCAACGTCCCTAA
>NZ_JAAHGT010000804.1 GCF_010672385.1 Okeania sp. SIO2F4 | reverse complement strand
GAAGTTAATAATTCTAGCAAAAATAGAGAAAATAAAGAAACTACTACATCACTAAAATCTACTATTGAAAATCTCAAAGCTCCTGATGTGGAATTGTTACAAGCGATTGCCCACGAAGTCAAAACTCCTTTAGCAACAATTCAGACTTTAACTCGCCTTTTATTAAAACGTCCTAATCTAAATCAGGAAGTAATCAAAAAGCGTTTACAAATGATTGATGCTGAATGTACTTCTCAAATAGAACGCTTTAATCTGATTTTTAGAGCAGTAGAATTAGAAACTCAGCAACCCTTTAAGCAACAACATCCATACCTACAATTAACAAATATTCCTCTAGCTCAAGTCTTTCAAGATAGTATTCCCCGTTGGCAACAAAAGGCAACTCAAAGAAATCATACTTTGAAAGTTATTTTACCTCCAAAAATGCCAACCGTTATTAGTGACCCTACTATGCTTGATCAAGTATTAGGAAATTTGATTGAAAATTTCTCCCGTAATTTACCTTCTGGCAGTCTTATACAGGTGGAAGTAATGTTAGCTGGAAATCAACTAAAATTACAGCTTAAATCTGATTCTGATGTAGGTGGAAAAAGTCACTCACCTTTCACCAGTTCCACAAAAACACCTTTTAAATCTATTGGTCATTTATTAATGTTTCAACCAGAAACAGGTAGTCTGAGTTTGAATTTAAAAGTGACTAAAAATTTGTTTCAAGCAATAGGAGGAAAATTAGTAATTCGACAACGACCAACTAAGGGAGAAATAATGACTATTTTCTTACCAGTTCAATAATTTATCCAGGTTTGAGGTGGTAGGATTTTGGGAAAAATACTAAAGTAAAAGAAATTGTCAAATAAAGTATTACCTTCTTATCGGTTTTATTTTTGATAGGAGACGATTTTTAAAGTTAAAATTTATCCTAAGTTCTTTCGTATTAATTACAGCTCTGAATCAAGCAAAATTTTTCCCTAAATCAGAAAGCTATAGATAAAAATCAGATTAATTTTGCTACCGACGAAAACTCCTTATATAAATCTAATTTGCTACGAATTTTTATCCTAAACTTAATTTATGATATTTAGATGATTTATTGTAATGATTTATGAGTAGTAGTAATTACCGAATAATTAAGGTTTAAAGCCTCTCCTAATTAGGAGAAACAAGCGGTCGGCAAGCGGAGCATGACAAACGGATGGGATGGATGGGTTACCTAACCATATCCAATCTCCCCTTGAGAAGAAAAAATTTTCCCTACCGCGTCATTTAGGGAAAGGTAATTATTCATTATCCATTAATGAAAGCATTTTTTAGTCTTGAATATCCAAAGTTTTATTTCTATAAGGAATAGGAAATAGGCAAAATAATTAATAAATTATAGCAATATGATTTGAGTTGTGAGATATTGGAAATTTTTAGGGAACAGGGAACAGAGAAGAAGAAAAAAATCAATATATATGAATAAGATAACTGCTATAATCTATTCCTTTAAGAAAAACTTCAATTCTCACATCTGATTCCTGATTGCTATATACCTCACTATTGGGGAAAAATACTTTACAGCAGTTTTCAAGTCAATGAACCACATAAAAAAAATGATAAACCTGTAGGGAAGTTGTATGCAACTTCCCTACTTTGTGGTCTACTAATCATAAAAATTACTCTAATTCAGTAAGAATCAGAGATTACTTTGAACTTTTGATTTTGAAATTTTGACTTTTAACTGTCTTGAGTGCGTCTTACATTCTGAGTAGACCTCACCAATTAGCACTCGCTTTTAACTTTTGACTTGCGCGTAGCGCTATACTTGCTATTTTCAAGTTAATTAATTACGATCAAAATCATCTCCTTCGAGAGAAATTTCTTCCAGATCAATATAATTTACTTCCCCTAATTTAACTTCCTTGGGTACATGAGTTACCTCATATTTAGTACCTTTAGGAACTAATACCTCTCTTTCACTATACATTGCCGAGAAATCACTGATAGGAATTCCTGAATGATTATGTTTTACACGAATTACTACTGGGTAACAATGACCGGAATAAGTCTCAGCAACTTTTGGATCGGAAGTAAAACTGGTGACCGAATCTAAAGTATAATCTCCGTGGGGTTTTAATTGTTGAATAAAAGATTTTATTGATTTTTCACTAAAAGACATACCCCGATAAATATCACCATCATAATAGGGCATTTTGTGCATAAAATTGTTAAGCTTTTTAACGTTGCCTTCGTTTTTTCCTTCTCTATCTGCTCGTCTAATTTTACGGAAATCTGCAGTGGTAAATCTTTCTAGTGCTTCTAATGATTCTGCGGCTTCAACAGAACTCATTCCACTTAATTTAGCGACCTTAGCAACAAGTTTGTTGTTTAGGCCGAGTACAACATTGTTCATTTTATGAACCTCAACCCGATACTTATTATTATCCCCTAAAATTACTCATAAAGTAATAGATATATTCAGATAATTTTTTGATTTAGATAGATTATATGGACTTTTTATATCGATTCTTATTAAGATAGACAGCAATTGCTCAACAATTCTTCATAAATTTTTCTAGGTATAAATAACTAAAGAGGTATTACTGATAGACTGTTAATTCTAATTTAATTATTCAGAAATAATCGGTAGATACTGTGTTTGAGTCAGCAACTTAAGTTTGAATCTACTAAAGTACGCGCTTCTACGAAATACTTTTACCATGTTATTATGAAGAGAAAATTTTCCTAAAAATTTACTTGTCTATTAATGCCATGAATCAAGGTATAATTAGGGTTTGCTGATTAAATATCAAAAAACTGGCAGATAAAGGTATTGGCGATTTTAGATGATGAAAAAGTACCAGTTTTTGGCTAAAAAAAGCTCAAAAAGTGAAGATTTTGGGGTAAAGGGAGACAGAAAAATTAAGGGGGTATTTTTCGACCATCTCTTCTATAACTCCCAGTTACTCTTGAGTTTTAACTACTCCCTACTCCCTGCTCCCTACTCCCTCGTTTTAATATCTGTACTTCTTATACTTGGAATCTGCTGTATCAATTAATTCTTCTTCCCTACTCCCTACTCCCTACTCCCTACTCCCTACTCCCTACTCCCTCGTTTTGCCAAAATAGCACTACCATAAGCTGCATCTGTATAAACAGCTTTCATCGTAGGTACTCCTAAATACCGTCTCCGAATTTCTGTAAAAGTAGGATTTTTAGCACCACCTCCAGCAGTATAGACCTTTATGAGGGTAGCTGCGCCTAATGCTTGCAACAATTCATAACCTCGTAATTCAATTTTGGCAAGACCTTCAAGTAAACCATGAAGAAACATCACAGGATTTTCTGGTTTAGGGTCTAATCTTGGTAATAATTCCGGGTCATTAATAGGAAAGCGCTCGCCTTTCTCCAATAAAGGATAATAATCTAACCCACTTTCAACATTAGGGTTTATTTGCCTGCTCAAACTTTCCAACTCAGCGTCAGTGAAAAAATGTCGCAAAACAGCACCCCCAGTATTAGAAGCACCACCGACTAACCACAAGTCTCCGAGGCGATGACTATAAATGCCATATTTAGCATCATCAACTCTAGTACGACTCAAAAGTTTTAAGACTAAAGTCGAACCTAAAGAAGTTACTGCTTCTCCTGGAGTATTAGCACCACTGGCAATAAAAGCAGCAATGCTATCTGTTGTACCTGCACAAACAACACATTCAGGAGATAGACCAAAACTATTAACTATTTCTGTTGTCACATTTCCGACAGTCGCACCTGGTGTAACTACTTCTGGTAAGTGGATATTTTTCCCAACTTGAGAATTAACAAAATCAGTCAACCAGTCTGGGTAAGATAAGTCGCCGACATCATAACCTAGTTTCAAAACGTTGTTATAGTCGCTCACTCCTATTTTTCCATGAAGCAAAAACCCTAACCAGTCAGCTTGATGGAAAAAATAATAAGTTTGATTTGACAGAGAAATATTTTCAAGCAACCATAACAATTTTGCCAAACTAGAAGTCGCACTAATAACAGGATGATTAGAAGGGGCAATACTTTTTAACTTATCCATCATTGTCACTCCCCTACTGTCGTTGTAAAGAAGCGCTTCAGTCACAGGTTTACCATAACTATTGCACAATAGTACAGTTGCCGAAGTACCATCAATAGCGATCGCCTGAATTTCCTCTCGTATTTTTTCAGGAATATCGGAAATAAGACTAAACAGAGCTTTTTGCCAAACATGAGGCAATTTATTTTCTTGAGCATTTTCCCAAGCATACTGTGTTTGTGCTTTAAGTTGAAAATTCGAGTTAATAACTACAGCACGCGCTCCCGAAGTGCCAAAATCAAGTCCTAAGTATAAGTTCATTGTGAGTAAATATCTGTTATTATCTAAAATAGAATAATATATGCAAAAACTAAGACGTCTTAGTTTTTAGTAGGTTAGGTTGAAGTCATTCCAGTTATTAGTTTTTTTCAGGAATATCGGAAATAAGACTAAACAGAGCTTTTTGCCAAACATGAGGCAATTTATTTTCTTGAGCATTTTCCCAAGCATACTGTGTTTGTGCTTTAAGTTGAAAATTCGAGTTAATAAC
>NZ_JAAHGT010000803.1 GCF_010672385.1 Okeania sp. SIO2F4 | reverse complement strand
AATCCAGCTACTGCAAGGCAACCTAGCAAACAAATTTACATATAGTCTGGTTTCATTCGTCACGCTCGTTCGTCACCAAAAAATATTTATTCGCTTCACGAAAGCTCAACTGACAATAACTTCAGCATTCTTTGTGCTGTTTGTTTCTGGGAAATCGTCACAGTATTAAGATTTTGCTCTTCCTATTTTTTCACAAATCATTTACCGAATGAAGACCTCGCCCTTAAGGGCGGGGTTTAAATTAAATAATTCAGCATGATTAGCCTCCCCTTTCAAGGGGAAAAAGCGGTCGGAAAGCGGAGCATGACCTTAGGATAAGATGGCACCCCATATCTAATCGACCAAGAGAAATAATTTTTTTTCCTTATTGGTCAATCCTCTCCCTAAAAGGGAGAGGTAATTATCAATTATCAATTAATGAAAGTTGCCATAGATAACTAAATTCTTCTTCCCTTTTCCTTCCTTATGGTATTGTACAAAATACAGAAACTTTATTATATTCAGATATGATATAAAATCCGGTTATACAGTAATCGCAAAATTACTTTCTCTTAATCCAGAGATTGTATTGAATACGAATTTAAAAATTCATGCTCTATAATCTTTTCTTTATCCTGACTCCTGACTCCTGACTCCTAGCGCGATACGATAACTAATTATTCGGATTCTATATGACATTTAGATGTACTTATGTTTGGTATATCAATTTCAATCTAACAAGTAAATTTTATTAAAAAAAACTTGAAAAATGAGTAACTCGGAAAAAGTAAATATTTGGGAAAAAGTAAATATTTCAGCAGTAGTAGCAAGTGTAATTGTTGCAGCTACTGGAGTGTTTGTAGGAATATACATGGATAAGATTAAATGCTTTTTTAAACCCCAAGAAAGTAACTGCTCAGAATTATGTATGAAACATACGAGAATAAGTGGTACAGAAGGAGATGTAGGTGATACTGGTTGGATATGTTCAAAAGAAGATCGTGAAAGTGAATTGATGTATTTAGGAGACGACGATATCTATTGGCAAAATCAAGAATTATCTTTTAAAACTGAAGGTGTTGATAAATTTAGTAATGCTAAAATTTGTGGTTTTTATAGTGGGGTAAATGATAGAGGGGCTAAAATAGAAAGAAATGACTGTAGTGAATCTTCAAATAATTATGAAGGTAAGATATCGTTAGGAAACGATATTGATTGCTGCGGAAGAAATCAAAATTTGGCTGTTACTATTTCTAGTCAGAAAAAAAATTACGAAATATGTCTATTGAATAGAAGAAAAAATTCTAGCTCGGGAAAAATATTTAATAGCGGGTGGCAATGTAATAGTGAAAATCCTGTGAATTACATTGATTTAGGTGACCATGGAAAGTGGAAGGATCAATATTTAAGATTTGAAATTAGAAAGAAGAATTAATAAGGAAATACTGATTATGAGCAAAAACAGAATATCACCAGCACTTATTACTAAAATAATACCCGACTCGATCGCTGCCGAAATTGGTTTTGAACCTGGAGACACGATCGCTTCTATCAACGGACAACAACCACGCGACCTTATCGACTATCAATATATATGCGCTGACGAATATCTAGAAATAGAAGTCATCGATGCCAAAGGTAAAATCCATCACATTGAAATAGAAAAAGACTACGACCAAGACTTGGGGTTAGAATTTTCTACCGCTGTCTTTGATGGTCTAATTCAGTGTAACAACCGTTGCCCGTTTTGCTTCATTGACCAACAACCACCAGGTAAACGAGATACCCTATACTTAAAAGATGATGACTATCGTCTCAGTTTCCTCTATGGTTCCTACCTGACTCTGACTAACCTCCCGCAAAGGGAATGGGAAAGAATAGAACAAATGCGACTTTCGCCTCTGTATGTTTCTGTTCATGCTACCGAATCGGAATTACGATCGCGTCTCTTAAAAAACTCCCGCGCTGGTAAAATACTCGAACAAATTCAGTGGTTCCAAGAAAGGCGACTGCAAATACACGCTCAAGTTGTAGTTTGCCCAGGAATTAATGATGGTATTCATCTGGAACGTACATTATTAGATTTAGCAAAATTTCATACTGGAGATATTCCGGCAGTAGCATCCGTAGCAGTAGTACCAGTAGGGTTGACTCGTTTTCGCCCTATTGAAGATGAATTAATACCCGTCACTACCGCAAAAGCAGAAGAAGTCATAGACCAAGTGCAGGAAATTCAGGCAAAACTCAGACAAACATCTCGAACTAATTGTATCTGGTTAGCTGACGAATGGTTTTTAATTGGTCGTCGAGAATTACCCCCCACTTCAGAATATGAAGATTATCCTCAAATTGGCAATGGTGTTGGTTCAATTCGCCAGTTCATATCACAATTTGAAACTTATGTCAAAGAATTTTTAGAATCAGACATTTGCTTAAGCACTCAAAGAAAATTAACCTGGGTAGTAGGGAATGCAGTCGAGAAAGCATTCGTAGCGATCGCCAACCGACTAAATCAAATTGAAGGATTGGAAGTAAATATGGTAGCCTTATCTAGCTATTATTGGGGACAAGACATCACTGTAACTGGACTATTAACAGGCCAAGACTTGTTAGAAGGTTTACAGGGACGAGACTTGGGAGAAGGAATTTTGTTACCTTCAGTAATGCTGAAACAAGGGGATAATCTGTTTTTAGATGACATGACCCTAGAAGAATTAGCAGCCCAACTTCAGACACCTATTTGGCCAGTTGCTGGAGTAGAAGAGCTAATATTAACTGCTGTGAGCGATCGCTGAGTCATTTCAGTTATCAGTTAGCCTCCTATCGGAGGAACTGCGTTAACAGTTATCAGTTATCAGTTCCTCTGGCGCTCACCATTGGGATTGAAATACTAAAGATTCTTTTTTTCATCCCCTTAAAAGGGGATCCTTGAGACCTTATTTTTTGGTCAATAAAAAAGAAACAGGACTTACGCAAAGGTACTAACTATATAGAACCCATTTGAGGTCTATGGAAAAATAGATAATGTGATGGGGAGATGGGGTGATAGAGTGTATTGGAATATTTTTCCATCTTTTCGGTGTATTTCCGTGTGTCCACAGACGACTCCGTACCTCAAAAATTTAGTCCCTGGTTAAAGATACTAAATGGGTTATATATAGATATAGAGTGCAAAAACTATAACGTTATAGTTTTTAACGCTATATATGTGGTCTCTGAGTGGGTCTTAAGAAATTAAGGTTATGGGAAAATCTCTAATTTTTCACTAATTAATTTAACTTTTCACCTTTAATTTTAGCAAAGCAATTAACTCATTAGTTTAAAATATCAGTTGGACTTGGAGACTAATAAAAAATCCATGAGTGTTTTTCGTAATATTGTAGTAGTAGGAGTAATTGGAGCAGTTATTTCAAATGCAGGGGAGGGTTCTTCAGCCCCACCACCTATGCATTCTCAAAGTAATACTCCTGAAAATTCGATTTTAGACCCAGAAGAGGTCAAAGAACAATCTGTTGAGGTGAAAGAAACTCAAGGAGTAAAGTCAGATATTAACTATTTGGAGAAAGTTACTCAACTCAGATATCAAGGTAGTTTACTAGAAAAGTTAAAATCAAATTATTCAGGTACAAAAGTACGAGTACCATCAAACAAACACTCAGAAGTCAATATCAATCAACAATTACCTGAATCAAAAGCCAATCAAGAGAGAATTTCCGGATTAAAAGAACTCGAAAATATATACAAAAATACAGGTAGTTTATTAGCAGAATTAAAATCTCATAGACAAGGAGAAAATATTTCTCCTTCAGAGTTACAATTTAAACAATCAATTATTCTGGGGTATAAAGATACTGAAAAATTTCATCCAGACTCGAAAAATGTAGCAGTTCTGGGTAAATCAGATTCGAGTTTATTAGATTTGCTAGAGTCGAAGTCGGAAAGTTCTCTGGTAGAAATTCAAATTAATCCTCCCGTAGAAACAAGCTTTAAACAATCAATTACTTTTTTAGAGCAACAGCAAGGAAAATTTCATCCAGACTCGAAAAATGTAGCAGTTCTGGGTAAATCAGATTCGAGTTTATTGGATTTGCTAGAGTCGAAGTCGGAAAGTTCTCTGGTAGAAATTCAAATTAATCCTCCCGTAGAAACAAGCTTTAAACAATCAATTAATCTTGGCGATAAAGATACTAAAAAATTTAATCCAAACTCTGAATATTCAGGAGAATTAGGCAAGTATAATTCCAGTTTATTAGATTTGCTACAGTCAAAATTAGGAAATTATGAAGTAGAAACTGAAATTAATCCTCCTGTAGAAACCACTTTTAAACAATCAATTATTCTGGAAGATAAAGATACTGAAAAATTTCATCCAGACTCAAAAAAATTACCAGAATTAGGGAAAGCAAATTCTAGTTTATTAGATTTTCTACAGTCAAAATCGGGGAATTATGAGGTAGAAACTGAAATTAATCCTCTTGTAGAAACCACTTTTAAACAATCAATTATTCTGGAAGATAAAGATACTGAAAAATTTCATCCAGACTCAAAAAAATTACCAGAATTAGGGAAAGCAAATTCTAGTTTATTAGATTTTCTACAGTCA
>NZ_JAAHGT010000802.1 GCF_010672385.1 Okeania sp. SIO2F4 | reverse complement strand
TAACTCCCTGCCATTAATATTCCAGAGTTTAATAGTTCTATCCATACTACCAGAGGCAAGAATCTGACCATCAGGGCTAAAACAAAGGCTATAAATCCTACTACTATGTCCCTTAAAAGTTTGTAGTTTAATTCCCTCAAGACTCCAAAGTTTAATAGTATCATCATCACTAGCAGTAGCAAGCAGTTTCCCAGTAGGATCGAAAGTAACTGTAATCACAGCATTCCCATATTCTTGAATAGTTTGTTCTTCCTTGCCATCCAAATGCCAGAGTTTGATGCTACCATCCTTACTCACAGAAGCAATTATTCTGCCATCAGGACTAAAACTGACATGAAAGACTACATCTCTATGTCCCTGAAAAGTTTGTAGTTCCTTACCATCTAGACTCCAGAGCTTAACAGTGTTGTCGTAACTAGCAGAAGCAAGGGTTTGACCGTCGGGGCTAAAACTAACATCATAAACTCGTTCTCTATGTCCCTGAAAAGTTTGCAGTTCCTTACCATCTAGACTCCAGAGTTTAATAGTTTGATCTTCACTAGCGGAAGCAATAACTTTCTGAGTCTTGCTAAAACTAATGCTATAAACTCTACCTGTATGACCATTAAGGGTTTTCAGTTCTCTGCCATCAAGATTCCAAAGTTTAACAGTGGTGTCATAACTAGCGGAAGCAATAGTTTGACCGTCAGGGCTAAAATTGACATTACTAACCTCATTGCTATGACCATTGAAAATATTTCCTTCTGTGCTTTTAACTCTCCAGAGTCTAATTGTATTGTCTCTAGAAGCAGAGGCAATAGTCTGACCATCTGGACTAAAACTGACGCCATAAATTCTATTACTGTGACCACGGAAAGTTTGTACTTCCTTCTTAATATTCCAGAATTTAATGATTTTGTCTGCACTAGCAGATGCAAGTATCTGACCATCAGGGCTAAAACTAACCGCATTTACCCAATCTCTGTGACCTCTAAAAGTTTTTAATTCTTTGCCATCTAAATTCCAGAGTTTGATAGTTGTGTCTGAACTCCCAGATGCAATCGTTTGACCATCTGGACTAAAACTGACGCTATTAACGTTATAAGTGTGTCCAATAAAGGTTTTCAGTTCCCTACCATCTAAACTCCAAAGTTTGATAGTTTTGTCAGCACTAGCAGATGCAATAGTTTGACCATCAGGGCTAAAACTGACACTAGAGACTCGATTATTATGTCCAATCAGAGTTTGTAATTCCCTACCATCTAAACTCCAAAGTTTAATAGTTTGATCAAAACTTCCAGAAGCAAGAGTTTGACCATCCGGACTGAAACTAACACTACTAACCAGGTCGGTATGTCCTGTTGTCAAACTTTGTAATTCTGTTCCGTCAATACTCCAAAGTTTAATGGTACTGTCAGAACCCGCAGATGCAAGTATCTGACCATCAGGATGGAAACAGATGCGATGGATGCGATCGCTATGTCCCGTAAAAGTTTTTAATTCTCTACCACTAAGACTCCAAAGTTTCAGAGAATTATCCCTACTACCAGAAGCAATCAAAGTACCACTAGGGTTGAAACAAACACTATTTACTCCATCTTTATGTCCTTCCAAACGATTACGCTCTTTGACTCCATAGACTGCCTGATGCAGTGCTGTTACCACGAGCATTTCAGCATCAGCTTTTGTTCTAATTGATTTGGATAATGATTGTAGAATTTTGGCTGCCCTCAATGCTTCTAGTAATGCTTCAAACTCTTGACCAGCTAGAAATAGTGTTTTTGATGAGGCAGTTTTGAGTAATACTTCTAATATCTGATTTGCCTCAGCTAATATTTGAGCTGCTTGTCTTTCTGCTGCCAATGTCTGTTGCATTTCTCGTTTATCTAGTTCTTGACTTGCTGTTAAAAACTGATAATCTTGGTCGCTCAAACTCTTAGCTGCTGCCCATGCTAGAGCTTCCTGTAAAGCTTGACCCCGCAAAAGTCGCGACTCATCCTGATAACCAGAAGCTAACCAAGCACTAAACGCTTCTGAATAAGGTCGCAAACCTGCTAATTCTTTCTCTACCCAAGTAACATTAAATACTGACTGATAAATGCGGTTAGCTACTATCAATTTACCTTCATACTTTACTACTAAACCAGTCAGTCGCAGTTCCATTTGTTCAGAACTATCATCTGCTACTACCTCCCCACTATTCAAAACTTGCTGATACAAACCTAATAACAGACTTGCCCGTTTTTCATTAACTAAAAGGCGATCGCTTATGGTCTTTAAATGTTCTGGATCGTCATGTATCCGCCAATTTTCCAAAATTTGTTTTTGTACTAAATTCTCTACCCATTCTGCCTCTTGATTTTCCCGAATAAAATCCGCATTTTTATGAATTAAATTGCACAATTTTTGAGTTAAAAAAGGTTGACCTCCCGTCCAAAATAATACAGCTTCTAATAACGGATTAATATTTTCAGTTTTGTTTCTCAAGCCTCCACCTAAGGCAGCTACTTCTGACATTTTAAAACCAGTTAATTCTATAGGTATACCAATATTAAAAGGAGTGCGTTTTTTATCCCTAATTAAATCTGCTGGAGTTGCCACACCAATCATCACAAAAGTTAATCTTGTGTAGTCAGGATTATCTGCTCTTTTGTTATAAAAATCTCGAATTACGGCAAAAAAATCATCAATATTAAAAGGTAGACTGAGGGTACTATCAATTTCATCAATAAAAATTACAATATTTTGTTTAACAGTAGGCAGCAAAAAATCTCTGATAAACTTACTAAAACGTTTCACATTCGAGAGTTTATTTGTAAGTAACCACCACTCATCAATATCAAAAAAATCATCTAAATTTAAACTACTGACAATACTATCAATAACTCCAGCATACCATTGGTCAGGAGTAACTTCCCAAGTCCCAACTTCTGTAATATCAATAGTTGCACAGGCAATACCTTCTGCCTCTAATTTTTGTCTAGTTTTGACTCTTAAACTAGATTTACCCATTTGACGGCAGTTCAGTACATAACAAAATTCACCAGCTTTCAAGCCTTGATAAAGTTGTTCGTCGGCAAATCTAGTTACATAAGTAGGAGCATCCGGGGGCAAACTACCTCCCACTTGATAAATTGAATTTCCTGCTATTTTCATAATATCAAATAAAAATCCCCCTATAATTAATAGTCAAAAATTGTTATAGCAATTATTATAATAAGTTAGGTACAAAGTTACAATTTTGAGAAAATAGGAAACAAAATAAAGAGCAAAAATAAATTCACCTCACCAACCTTAAAAATGCACCATAATAGTTATCTAACAATAGTCAAAATTATAATTTTGTCAGCATTTCCTGTGGCATGCGGAGCTAACAGCAGTCAGCTAGCCTCCAGGTCGTAACTGCGTTATCAGGCATTATTTATTAACTAATTTTCTTTATAATAGCAATTACTATTGAGCTGGTAGTTTTGCTCTAGCCCTAAGATAAAGATGATGGGCTAGAGCAAAACTACAAACAACAAAATTATTAAAATGCGCTTATCCAAACATAATATTACTATTCAAACAGCAGAGCTAACTGCTAATAGCTAAATTACCGTATTTTAACTAAATGAGGTATAGTATCAAAAGTAAGTAAGATTTGGAAAAACAGAATGAAAATTGCAATTATTGGCTGTGGTTATGTAGGTAGTACAATTGCTAAACTATGGAGTCAGAAAGGTCATCAATTAACCCTAACCACTACTACTCCGGAACGAGTTTCAGAACTAAAAAATATAACACCACAAGTAGTAGTAATGAAAGGCAATGACTCTAGCGCCATGCAGAATGTATTGCAAAACCAAGAAGTAGTATTGTTGAGTGTAGGTTTTCGCTCTCATATCGGTATGGAGTACAAACAAACTTACCTAGAAACTGCCCAAACTCTAGTTACTACTTTGAAACAAACTCCTACTGTAGAACAAATAATTTATACAGGTAGTTACTCAGTTTATGGTGACAAAAATGGTGAGTGGGTAGATGAAAATTCCCCCGTTACCCCCTCAACTGAAGGTGGAAAAATTCTCCATGAAACTGAGCAGGTGTTATTATCTGCATCTACTCCCCAACAACGGATGTGTATCCTGCGTTTAGGGGGAATTTACGGTCCAAGTCGGGAGTTAGTGAAAATTTTTAGTAGGTGGGAAGGCAAAACTCGCCCTGGTAGTGGCGATGATGTTACCAACTGGATTCATTTAGATGATATTGTGGGAGCGTTGGAGTTTGCTAGACAGAAACGGTTGCAGGGTATTTACAATTTGGTTAATAATGTACCGATGATTAGTCGAGAATTACTTGATGGTTTACACAAATATCAGGGTTTAGGAAAGATTTATTGGGATACCTCTACCCCTTCAACCCGCCCTTTTAATGCTAGAGTATCAAATCAAAAATTGAGGGATGAAGGTTTTGAGTTAGTTCATCCGGAAATTTTCTTATGATACCATATCCGAAGTTTAAAGCTAAAATATCCTAAAATTAGGTAAAACACTTATAATTAGGCTCGTAGTTTTGCTTTAGGGACCTCCAAAAAATCAAATGTACAATTGATAATGATAATA
>NZ_JAAHGT010000801.1 GCF_010672385.1 Okeania sp. SIO2F4 | reverse complement strand
ATGGTACATCTGATGGTTCGACGATTAAAGCCTAAATATCATGCTAGGTAGCTTTTTTTTGACTTTTCAAACAAGTTCTGATAACTGATAACTGATAACTGATAAAGGGGGTTGACAAAAAAACTTGACATGGTATTATAAGCATAATGGGAAAGGTGCGCTCATATATACTCAAATAAATTCGGCCAAATTCGGCAAAAAAACAATTTTTCCCTGTTAGAGGAAAGTCTAATAGTTGATAACTGAAAAGAGGAAGTCTGATAACTGAATAACTGATAACTGAAAAAGTCATGCAGTCTGGAAAAATCCTGAGACAACGCTACAAAATTATTGACTCCCTCGGAAGTGGAGGATTCGGGGATACCTACTTAGCTCAAGATTTAGACTTACCAGGAAAACCGAAATGTGTAGTTAAACATCTCTCACCTAAAAGTTCAGACCCAGGAGTTTTAGCTATTGCCCAAAAGTTGTTTAAGAGAGAAGCAGACACTTTATACAAATTAGGGAAAGACTCAGACCAAATACCAAAATTATTTGCTCATTTCCAAGAAGGAACAGAATTTTACCTAGTACAAGAATATATAGAAGGGCATGATATTAGTCAGGAACTTACCCCAGGAAAAAAATTAAGCGAGTCTTACACCATTGCCCTACTTAAAGGAATCTTAGAAGCATTAAGAATAGCTCATCAAAATAATATAATTCACCGAGACATCAAACCAGAAAACTTGATGCGCCGTAAGTCAGATAAAAAAATAGTATTGATAGACTTTGGCGCAGTAAAAGAAATAAGCGTATTAACAAAAGCTAACCAACCAGGAAAAACAACCTTAACCGTAGCCGTCGGAACACCAGGGTATATGCCAAGCGAACAAAGTAACGGCAAACCAAAACTGAGTAGTGATGTTTACGCTGTGGGAATGGTCGGAATAAAAGCACTGACTGGTAAAAACCCAGGAAATTTACCAACATATCCAAAGACAGGAAATATTATCTGGCGAAACGAAGCACAAGTAAGTAACCGTCTGGCAAATATATTAGATAGGATGGTACATGAATATTTTCCACTGCGTTATGAAAATTCTATAGAAGTATTAGAAGCGTTAGGTTTTACCAACCCACCACAACCAACACCAGCACCAATAACAACACAAGCAAAAACAGTATTGGCAGTTCCTTCTCCTCAACAGCAACCTCTACCTACACTAATACCCACACCTATACCAGTAACAAAACCAGCAAAAACATTATTGGCATCTACCTCTAATACAAATATTTCCATTCAAAAATTTGAGACTGTGACAGTAAATGCCAGAGGAAAAATAATCAGTCGCCGTCAAGGTCAAGCAGAAGTAATGAAAGAAAATCTAGGTAATGGAGTCTCCCTAGAAATGGTAAAAATTCCCGCAGGTAGATTTCTCATGGGGTCTCCAGAGACAGAAGCAGAAAGAGAAGATAATGAAGGTCCGCAACATTATGTAGATGTGCCAGAATTTTTCATGGGAAAGTATCCAGTCACTCAAGCACAGTGGGAAGCGGTTATGGGAAAACATAATTTTTGGCAGGTGATTATGAGAACTAGAAATGAAAATAATCCTTCTTACTTTAAAGGTGCAAACCGCCCTGTAGAAAAAATAAGCTGGAACGACGCGACAGAATTTTGTCAGAAACTCTCGCGAATAACAGGTAAAAAATATAGTTTGCCCAGTGAGAGTAAGTGGGAATATGCTTGTCGCGCTGGTACAACCACACCATTTTATTTTGGCGAAACTATAACGTCTGAGTTAGTTAACTTTAATGGCAACTATACTTATGCTGATGCACTGAAAGGAAAATATAGAAAAGAAACAACAAATGTAGGAAGCTTTCCTCCCAATGCTTTTGGTTTGTACGATATGCACGGGAATGTATGGGAATGGTGTGCTGATGATTGGCATGATAATTATAGTGGAGCGCCTACAGATGGTAGTGCTTGGTTAGATGGAAATAAGAATCTTTCTCTGCTGCGGGGCGGTTCTTGGTACTTCGATCCTAATCTCTCACGTTCCGCGTATCGCTTCGACAGCGATAGGCGCGACATCCACAAATATTTTATTGGTTTTCGTGTTGTGTGTGGTGGCGGGAGAACTCTTTAACCCTTTTTTCTTTTCCTCTTTTGCCCTTTTCCCTCTTTTTCTTTTCCCTTTCCCTCCCGCGAAGCAGAGAAAATTTTTTTTCAGAGTGGGAGAGTCAGGGCAAGACAAGGATTTTGCCACGGATGCACGGATAATTAGGCTTTGCTGAATAAAGCAGAGTGTGGGGAGAGTGGAAAGGGTGGGGAGAGTGGAAAGGGTGGGGAGATTGGGAAGTGTGGGAAGTGTGGGGAGGGTGGGAAGTGTGGGAAGGGTGGGGAGAAAGAGAAAGTAGGAGAAATAATTGTACCTTGATTTTTTTATGTTTGTCTGGCCAAAGTCCTAACTTTTCGACCATGAAGAGCTGAAACAGGCGCACTTTTTTCGACCAAAAGAAGGCAGTTACCTTGATCTGTCAATACTTTGAAATTTAATCAGCAAGCCCTAATTAATCTGCATTCTGTGCAGCACCAAAAAATCAGCGACGAAAAGAATTTCCCCTTGCATCCCCAAAAAAGTCAGGGCAAGACAGGGATTTTGCCACGGATGCAGGGATAATTAGGCTTTGCTGAATAAAGCAGAGTGTGGGGAAGGTCGGAAGTGTGGGAAGTGTGGAAAGTGTGGGAAGGGTGGAGAGAAAGAGAAAGTAGGAGGAATAATTGTACCTTGATTTTTCTATGTTTGTCTGCCCAAAGTCCCAACTTTTCGACCATGAAGAGCTGAAACAGGCGCACTTTTTTCTACCAAAACAAGGCAGTTACCTTTATCTTTCAATACTTTGAAATTTAATCAGCAAGCCTTAATTAATCTGCATTCTGTGAAGCACCAAAAAAATCAGCGACGAAAAGAATTTCCCCTTGCATCCGCAAAAAAGTCAGGGCAAGACAAGGATTTTTCCACGGATGTACGGATAATTAATCTGCATTCTGTGGAGCTTCCAAAAAAAATCGGCGACGAAAGGATTTTCCCCTTGCATCTGAGAATAAATCATACTATGATTTATTTAACTGGCGTTGTTCGTACCTACGCATGATTTTTTATTCAACTAATATATATTTGTAGTAGACTAACAGATCTAAAATAGAACATTCTACCATTGGGGGCAGGTTCATCTGAATATAGTTCAACCTGATTAATTTAACGCTGAACCCGCCCCTACTATTGCAGCATCCCATATAAAATCAGGTTATACAGTAATCGCAAAATTACTTCCTCAACTTACAGATGTTCCATATAAATAGGAATTTAAAAATTCATACTATTCAAAAAATCCTTTCTTTCTCCTGACTCCTGAGTCCTTAATAATAGGATAACTAATTACCGAAAAATAAAGGTTGAAAGCCTCTCATGAGCAAGGAGAAAAAAGCGGTCGATCTTCGGAGCTGTCCGTAAGGATGAGATACTGAGGAAACCTAGCCATATCCAATCGACCAAAAGAAGAAAAAAAATTCCTTTTAAGGGAGTAATATCAAGTCTCATTAATTAGCCATAATAAAAATGTTCTTCATTTCTAAGGGAGAATATTTTTTAAATTTTCCCCTGCTCCCTACTCCCTACTCCCTACTCCCTACTCCCTAAATTTTTTATTGTGGTTATTCAAAGAGACATGATATAAGCATAAATAAACTTGACAGATTTGAAAGAGATAGTCATGGAATTAAATACTTAAATTCAGTCTAGTGTAAAAGTTATTTTTTCTTACTGTCTAACCAATCCTATCCGTCTTAAGAAGAGGTAATTATAGCGTTTCTCAGGCTAATGAGGTACACCTATTTTTATTTCTTTTCTATTCTCTCTATTCCCTTTTCCCTAAAACAAAGGAATGCGCAGACCTCACCACCATAGGAATTGCTATATTAATTATTAATTATTAATTGTTAATTATTAATTATTGAAGTCCTAGAAACTTCAACAATTATTCAACTACCTCATTAACAGGGAAACGGTCAATCAACTGCATAGCCCGATAAGCATTCCGTTGCAAAACATCAGATAAATGAGGCACATGAGGAATCTGAGACAAAAAATCCAAAGTCCGACGTAAAATCCGGACAACATCCCCTTCATCCAGACTTGTATTCTCCACCAACTCCTGCCATTCCACCCCTAGTGCCCACTGTTCCAGCAAACCAATCAAATCCCTTTCCAACCAAACAGGCAAAGCTACCCGATACCGACGCTGCACCTGAAATAACTGATGCCGCAAACTACGCAAACTACCCAAAGCCTCCTCTACCTCAACAGACAACTCATAACGAGTCATGTTAAGGTCTCATATGTTTTGCCTCTACCAAAATAGCTTTTGTCTATCTTAACAAGAATCTGCCCATAGTTAGATGCAGGTGATGCAATACCGATCGTCTGATAGAACTTCGGCAGACCATTGCCAATTGCCTCAGTGTAACTTGTGATTATCGCTTCATTAGATAGCAGTTGGGATACATTGTTCATGAGTTCACTCGTATCTGTTACAT
>NZ_JAAHGT010000800.1 GCF_010672385.1 Okeania sp. SIO2F4 | reverse complement strand
TGGCTAAAGCCTCTTGCAAAAGAGGTTCAGCTTCACTATATTTTCCTTGATTATAGTATAGGGAACCGAGGTTATGTAAGCTATTAGCCACATCAGGATTGTCTTCAGTAAATAAACGTTTTCTCATGGCTAAAGCCTCTTGATGGAGAGGTTTAGCTTCACTATATTTTCCTTGATTATCGTATAGGAAACCGAGGTTGCTTAAGCTAGTAGCTATATCAGGATGGTCTTCAGTAAATAAACGTTTATAAATAGCTAAAGCCTCTTGATAAAGAGGTTCAGCTTCACTATATTTTCCTTGTTTATAGTATAGGGAACCGAGGTTATTTAAGCTATTAGCAACATCAGAATGGTCTTCAGTAAATAAACGTTTTTTCATAGCTAAAGCCTCTTGGTACAGGGGTTTAGCTTCACTATATTTTCCTTGACTTTGGTAGAGCAAGGCTAGGTTGCTTAAGCAACTAGCCACATCAGGATTGTCTTCAGTAAATAAACGTTTTTTCATAGCTAAAGCCTCTTGTAAAAGAAGTTCAGCTTCAATATATTTTCCTTGTTTATAGTATAGGGAACCGAGGTTATTTAAGCTAGTAGCCACATCAGAATGGTCTTCAGTAAATAAACGTTTTCTCATGGCTAAAGCCTCTTGATAAAGAGGTTTGGCTTCACTATATTTTCCTTGACTATCGTATAGGGAAGCAAGGTTATTCAAGCTAGTAGCCACATCAGGATGGTCTTCAGAAAATAAACGTTTATAAGTAGCTAAAGCCTCTTGGTACAAAGGTTCAGCTAAGTTGTATTTTCCTTGATAATTGTATAGGGAAGCGAGGTTATTTAAGCTAGTCGCCACATCAGAATGGTCTTCAGTAAATAAACGCTTTCTCATAACTAAAGCCTCTTGGTAAAGAGGTTCAGCGAAGTTGTATTTTCCTTGATAATCGTATAGGGAAGCGAGGTTATTTAAGCTATTAGCCACATGAGGATTATCTCTTTTAAATAAACGTTTTCTCATGGCTAAAGCCTCTTGGTAAAGAGGTTCAGCGAAGTTGTATTTTCCTTGATAATCGTATAGGGAAGCGAGGTTACTTAAGCTAGTAGCCACATCAGGATGGTCTTTAGAAAATAAACGTTTTCTCATAGCTAAAGCCTCTTGTAAAAGAAGTTCAGCTTCACTATATTTTCCTTCCTTATAGTATAGGGAACCTAGAAGGTTTAAGGCAGAAGCAATATCTTGTTCTCCTACATTTGATAAAACATTACCTAACCATTCAAAGAAATTCGCTTTTGTCACCTCATCTTGTTGTTCTAAAAGTGAAAAAAAATCATCTATCTGATTAAATAAATTCATTTTTGTTACCTATTTTTATCTGCTGATGCTTCAGTAATAATATTGTGATTCTAGTTTTATTTGTAGGTTGGGTTGACGCAGGAAACCCAACATTTTTTTCGGTGGCGATCGCGGGAATGTGCCGAGTAGATGGCAAATAAAAAATCCGAGTATAGGAAAGCTTTTGGTAATTGATATTGTACCAGGAGTGTGTTGGGTTTCGTTGCCTCAACCCAACCTACAATCTAAGCTAATTCAAATTAGCAATAGCTTGTCGCACCTGCTCAATTTCTAATTCTAAAATTTCGGCAATTTCCTCAACAGAAAAGCCTTTTCTTAATAAACTAGGAATGACCTTTAATTTTCCTTTAATTTCTCCCAAAACTATACCTTCAGCTTTGGATTCAGCCATTAATTCCTGAGCAAAACGGGTGTTTTTCAAATCATCAATACCAAACATAGCTTCTAACTCCTGACGACTCATTTCTGGTAATTTTTCCAATACAATAGTCTGGAATACGAGAAATAGTTTGTTGGGTTTCGTTGCCTCAACCCAACCTACAGTTTAAGTTAATTAAATTTAGCAATAGCTTGTCGCACTTGCTCAACTTCTAACTCTAATATTTCAGCAATTTCCTCAACAGAAAAGCCTTTTCTTAATAAACTAGGAATAACTTCCAATTTTCCTTCTAACTTTCCTTCCAATTTTCCTTCTATTTTTCCTTCCAATTTTCCTTCAGCTTTTGATTCTGCCATTAATTCCTGAGCAAAACGAGTTTTTTTCAAATCATCAATACCAAACATAGCTTCTAACTCCTGACGACTCATTTCTGGTAATTTTTCTAGAACAATAACTGACAATAGGTTCAAAAGTTGTAACCGATAATTCTCCTCGGTAAACTGCTGTTTGACTCGATTAATTAAAACGGTTACTCTTTCCAAAAATTGTTTCTTCCTCGCTACAACTAATTGAACGATTTGTACACCTAAAGGAGTTGTTTCACTCACTTCTAGTTCATTCAAATAGATGCGCTTGACCAAAGGAGAATCTAAAAAGGGTTGCACAGATTCTCTTTGTCTTTCTGTCGGTTCAAAACTACGACTTTTAAAGATAATCATAGCACGCCTTTTCAGTTATCAGTTATCAGTTATCAGCTATTAGTTATCAGTTATTAGTTATTAGTAACTTTCACTGAAGCCATAGAACTGAAATACTGAAGTTTATTCTTTTCATAACCTTAAAATCGGAGACTTACAGCAGTTTCCAAAGCTATGAGGTACAGTTGTTTTTCTTCTTTTCTGTTCCCTGTTCCCTCAAACCTAAAATTTTGTACCTCATAACAACGGAAAGCGCTGTATAACCTTATTTTTTATCAATATCTTGAGGTAAAAATACCCCGTCTATTCTAAAAGAAGTCTGTTTTAATTCTACTGAATCAAAACGATAATCGTTGGAGTTTTCTGGTAATTATCCCCACAACTGAAAGAAAGTTTCCGGTAAATCTTGAAAAATTCGATAAAATATATGGTCGGTTTTCATCCACTCAATATTCTATTTATCGTTCTAATTTTTAACAGTTAATAATCTACCTTGCACAGATTATAAGATGGAATCTCTAATAAAAGAACTGGCATTAATAATTTCTATACCAATTAACTCCCCTGTTTCATTCAATTCTGCCGTAATATTAGGACTAATTTCTACGCTTCTTACTTCTGGTTCATTAGTCATAGTTAAATGCAGAATATCTTCTTTTTCAAAATAAGTCATTTTGGCATTATTCATAAATTGTAAATCTCCCATTGTTTAAACGAAATTTTATTTGTTGACGAGTTGTGGCATGAACAGTTATTGGTGTAATAGAATTTTCAGAACTTTCATAAGGAGTTACAACTAACTCCCGATCATGTTTACCTACAACTATTTGCTTTCCTGTGACTGTATCATAATATCTTTCTCCAGAAAATCGGACAATTCTTTCAAGCTGCTGTAATTTAAACCCTCTTAAATTAGCTCGATACTTCATATAATCTGTCGAGATAATTTATCTCATAAAATAGTTGAGCAAACTCCTTAATTCGATAAAATATATGGTCGGTTTTCATTTTGTCTTAAGTTGAGTGATAAACAGGGTTTCTCGGAAATTTAGGCTGTAATTAAATATTTATATCGCATCAATTGACAATTATTTTTATTCACATGATTCAGCAAACTTGCTAAATGTTCTGTTTGTAATTCTAACGGTTCATCTTCACGTTTAGGTAGCCAATCTAACTGGGGTTCTTCTTGACTAAAAACAGCGATAATTTCTTCATATCCAATAGGTGGTTGAACAACAAAAGGATCGTCTTTATCTTTTGGTAAAATCAATGTTCCCCAACGTACAGGAAAAGCCGGACTTAAAAAAGAAGGTGCAATACAATAAATTTCCCCAGAAGCACATTTTTCAGCCACAATTAAATAGCCATCATTTTGTAAATAAAAACTATATTTAATCTCACTACCAATGGAAAATGATTGGCAATCAGGTTGTGGGCTGGGATTCCATTTTTTAGTAGATATTCCTAAATGATCTGCAACACCAATTATCCCTGGTAGATTAGATACATCAACTTCAGATTCAGAAGCAGTTTTTTCAATCGAAATATTACTACTATTTTCTGATGGGTAAGTTTTTTCAATCGAAATCTTGCTACTATCCGTTGATTTTCCCCATAATTATTCCCAAAGTTCACTCATAGCAATCCTCCTAATTTTCCTAGTACAATTATTGATTTTTACCGTATTATTTCTAATGAAATATTGGAATTATTTTCAGCTTTAGTCAATAACTCTTGCCAAAGTTCAATAGTTGTTCGGGGTGCAACATTTTCGATATATTCAGGAAAAATTTCCTCCCGTAACCATTTTATGACACCTTCCCAACTTTTATCATATTTTCCATTGGGATTTTTCTTGTCTTGATAATCAAAACCATGTTTCTTTAGCACAGGATATATTTTTTTATGCCAGCAATCTCTCAAAGTATTAGATGAAAATTCACATTTTTCATTTTTTTCATTCTTCTGTAACTCCTTATTTAATTGCGACTGATTCTTGAGAGAATTATCTAATAGTAGTCTCTGTTTAAAAGCAACTGCATTATTGCCAGAAAACTCAAACTTAATCACCATATCGTCAAGAAATTGACTTTCCCAGTGTTCATAAGATTTATTCATAAGTGTCATTTCAGTTATCAGTTAGCCTCCTATCGCCCAAGTCAC
>NZ_JAAHGT010000080.1:4424-18100 GCF_010672385.1 Okeania sp. SIO2F4 | reverse complement strand
CCACTAAAGAAAAACCAAAAATCACCACCACCCTCTTCTATAAATTTTCTTGATATTCCTCTGGTAAACCTAAAACATCTTTGATATTAGCGTAGGTAGGGCGATAATTCTCTTGTGGGGAATTATCTGTGCAACAGAAAACATGATTAAACTTTTCTTCCTTGAGCAAAAAATCTCTCATTTTCTCAGCATCATCTGCTGCATAGTTGAGATTTAATTTAGGATACCTTACATATTCATTAACTCCAATGGTTATAGCAATCTTAAACATCCTGTTTTTGTTGCCGTTTGAACTTAAGTTTAATAGCACCTGTAGTGCCACTAGCTAATGCACCAGCACCAAATAATTTAAGTTCTCCTTTTTCACTAATTTCAACTGAAAGTTCAATCTCATCCAACTTCAATTCTTTTTCTTTAGTTTCTCTTTCAGCTGTATCCAGCAGTTCCTCAATAATATTTACCTCAAATCACTCTTATGGCCAGCGCTATAATCTATGATGCGCGCGCCTGGATAAATGGTGAATATATAATTATGATTCTATCTCATAATTATATACAAATAATATGCTATAATAATAGTATAAAAAGGAAGCTACGTTGTTAAGCTTTAGTGTCAATAAAAGGTCGAAAATAGTGAAAGCCAGATATAAATATCGCATCTACCCTAATCATATCCAAACTAAGAAACTAAGTCAATTATTTGGTTGTTGTAGATATGTTTGGAATCAATCATTAGCCCATTGTAATCAACTATATTCTAACGGCCAAAAGAAGCCTAGCAATTCAGAACTACAAAAACAATTCATAACTCAGGCTAAAAAAGAATTACTTTGGTTAAAAGAAGTAGCGATTCACTCCGTTACAGCAATCATTGAATGACTTAAATCAGGCGTTGCTCTAACTTTTTTCAAAGTTTTGCTGGTAAAAGGAAAGGAATTAAAGTTAAAGCACCTAAATTCAAGTCAAGAAAGTCAAGACAAACTGCAAGATTTGTAGGAGCTAATTACAAAATTGGTCAGGACAAAATCTATCTACCAAAAGTAGGTAAGATTAAAATAATTTGGTCAAGACAACTACCTAGTGAGCCTAGTTCAGTAACTATTATTAAAGATTCAACTAATAGATATTTTGCTAGTTTTGTAGTAGAAATAAATCCTGAGTCATTACCTAAAACTGATAACACAATAGGTATAGACTTAGGTATCAGCACATTTGCTACATTGAGTAATGGCGAGAAAATATTAGCTCCTAAACCACTCAAACAAAATCTGAAAAAGTTAGCTAAGTTTCAAAGAAAGTTTGCCAAGACTGATCCTGGTAGTAACCGTCGTAAAAAACGTAGATTAAAAGTAGCTAAACTTCACGCCAAAATTAAGGATATTCGCACAGACTTCCTTCATAAATTGTCTACTGATTTAGTCAGAAATTACGACACAATTGTACTGGAAGTATGACAATGTTTCTGGTATGGTTAAAAACCGCAAATTAGCCAAGGCAATTAGTGATTTGGGGTGGAGAGAATTTAGGACTTTAACTGAGGCTAAGTGCGAGAAATATGGTCGTAAATTTAGAGTAATTGATAGATGGGAACCCACAAGCCAAAAATGCTCATCTTGTGGTTTTAGAGCAGGCAAGAAAGAACTAAATGTAAGAGAGTGGACTTGTTTAAATTGTGGCACATTCCATGATAGAGATGTTAATGCTGCTATCAATATTCGTATGGGTTGTTAGTGAAACAATTGCAGAAATAACTCAACCGATAATCAAAGTTGAGAAAACTGTAGAGCTATCAAATCCAGTACAATTATCACTTTTTGTTAGCGTAGCTCCTCCGCAGGAGGCAGAAGTCGCGGGCGGGCAGTCCGAGACGTTAAACAAGACGAGGACAAAACGTCAGACTGGTCGTAAAAAGCCAGCAGATTTCAGTGAGTCGTCTACCCACCCTGAGTTTGAGCAGCTTAGTCTGTTTGAATAGATGGGAATCCCGCGTTGTCTCGTAGAGCAACGTCGGGAGGATGTCAACAACCTGGTCATTTCTGCTTTTAGAATATCGACTTGAACATTTCCTATTTTAGGTTTAATCTGATTGGAGACCTTTGAAATAGCTTTACCCATTGAAGATGGAAAACCAATACCTCCTTTGTCACCTCCTTCGCTATCATATTCTGCTCTGGGAGCATCAATGCTGTAAGTTATAATTTGAATAGTATCTTCAGAAATAATATAATTACTCCTTTGTTATTTTATGATTAATGCTTTAACTACTAATAAATAAAATTCTTTCAAGTTCAGATAATTTCTGAGTCAATACAACCGTTATTCATACCTAGATATTGAGTCAAGGTATTCAACTATAAGTCCCATCAAAGCCAGATTTTTCCTATTAGCATCTTGATACAGAACTTATCTGAATCTAACATTCTGCTCAACTCCATTAGACACAATCTTACCTTACAGATATACAGTATGATAAAAAATGGTAAAAATAAAATTAATATGCTGCACTTAATTCGGAAACTTTTCACAACAATTCTTTTATTATCTGTATTTTGCTTGAGTAACCCATCAAATGTAATAGCTGCTACTCAACCACAAAATATCACCCCCACTCAATTAAAAGAATTAGACAATCTATTTAATCAAGCTTTAAATGCCAGTAATAATGGTGACTTTGCCAACGCCGAACAATTATGGACTCAAATCCTAGAACAATATCCCGACAATCCTGCCATCTGGAGCAACAGAGGTAATATCAGACTCAGCCAAAACAAAATAGAAGAAGCAATATCCGATTATGAAAAAGCCATAGAAATTGTACCCTTAGCACCAGATCCCTACCTAAATCGTGGTATAGCTTATGAAAGACTCCAAAAATGGTCAGAAGCGATCGCTGATTACAATCGAGTTATAGAATTAGACCCAACCGATCCAGTTGCTTACAATAATCGTGGCAATGCAGAAGGAGGGTTAGGAGAATGGGAAAAAGCGACTGAAGATTACAAAAAAGCTTCTGAATTAGCCCCTGAATATGCTTTTGCTCGTGCCAATTATTCTCTAGCTCTTTATGAAACTGGACAAACTCACTCAGCAGTACAAACCATAAAAAGTCTAGTTCGTAAATATCCTAATTTTGCAGATATGCGGGCAGCTTTAACTGCTTGTCTCTGGGAACAAGGCAAAAAGGGAGAAGCTGAGAGTAACTGGGTAGCTGCTGTTGGATTAGACCCTCGTTATCAAGACCTTGATTGGGTAGCTAATGTTCGTCGTTGGCCACCTACATTGGTTAATAGTTTGGAGAAATTTATCAAAATACAGTAATTATAGCACTTCCTGCCGGAAATAGGGTAAGGGTTTGGTCTCCAAAGTCCTACTAATCAAACAGGAAGCTTCTATCCACTTCTGAATGTGGCGATAAATATAAAAAATACGGCGGCAGGGCATTCTGTTCTTAAAGCTCTTAGAGTCCGATGCTGTCTTCAGGAGGAGCAATAGTTAACCAAAAACCAAAACACAAACCTTTTTAAAGTTACTGATATATAATTAGGGTTTGCTGAAAAAGTCTTATGGGTGAGGGTAGGAGTCAGGAGTCAGCAGGAATGGGGAATTTAGAGGAGGGAGGCAGAAAAATCATCCCTTGATTTTTCTGCCTCGCATCAACCCAAAATCGTAACATGCATGAGCTCCCAAAATGCGAAAACCTTGTACTTTTTCAAGACCTAAAAAGTCTAAAACCTTTATCTGCCAATGCTTTTATATTTAATCAGCAAGCCCTAATTATGTAGCTTTAAAGAGCTTTGCAGAAAAATTTGGTCAATTCCTTGACAAAAGCTCTTAAGTGAAGTAATAACTTGTACAGTTAGTAACTTGTTTAACAAGGCAACACTTCCCCCCAACGAAGAACCAAAAGCTATCAAAACCGATGGATGGTCGTAAGTTAAGCGACATTAAAAAATGGAATGGGTGAAGTGGAGCATGCGGGGAGCGAGCAGGTTTCGAGCCTCCAAACTTCAAAACTATGGGTCTTGTTGTCAAACAGCAAAACAATCCCTGCAACAGCCGTCACTTTAATCGGTGTGCTATACAGATTCAAAGTGCAAGCTTTGAGTAGGTTAAATATTGACTGGGAAAGGAGAAACCCACACTATACCGAATGGTTAATGTGGGAGTATCTCACAAATTTGAGCTTCCTTAAATTTGTCAATATACTATTCAAGCACTGGTATAACTAGATTCACCGATTTACCATACAAATCTCTGGTAAAGTTTTTTCCTTTGTCAGGAAGCTATTGTGGCAACCACCCTGCACTAAGAAGTACAGTTAAACCCATAAAAAGGACAGAGAAAGTCCAAGTAATCCGATTTAAAGTTATCTCAGCACTCTTAGTGCTAGTAAATAATTGAGCTTGTCCACCAATACCACCTATCCCATCACCTTTGGGGCTATGTAACAAGACAAATACAACAATACCTATAGCTGATATAATCCAGATAATTTCCGCAAGTTGAACAACATTCATAGTCTTCTCATTAATTAATAAAGTTAAGGTAATTTCACTAATAACTTAGTGTTGAGAAACCTTACAAACCCACTCGCACAGGAGTACGATTTTGTTTAAGATCGTACTCTGTCTTATCAATCATTGACTTTCCAGTCATTTCAGCAGGTTGAGGCAGATTGAGAATTTCCAAAATAGTTGGTGCTACATCTGCCAACTGCCCATCATTTCGTAGAGGTACTTTAGTTCCATGACCAGGAATTTTACGTCCCTCTCCTTCTATCAGTATAAATGGCACCGGATTTGTAGTGTGGGCTGTCCAAGGGTTGCCATGTTCATCCCACATATATTCAGCATTTCCATGGTCAGCAATTATTATTGCTGTGCCACCTGCTTGACTAATACTCTCTAAAAGTTTTCCTAGACAATGGTCAACTGTCTGAATGGCATTTACCGCAGCATCCATCACCCCAGTATGACCCACCATATCAGGGTTGGCATAATTAATAACAATTAGAGAATAGATTTGCTTTTTCACTGCAGCGATCGCCACTTCTGTCACATCTTCTGCAGACATTTCGGGTGCTTCATCATAATGAGCTACCATTGGACTTTGAATCAATTCTCGGTCTTCTCCCTCAAATGGTTGCTCGAAACCCCCATTAAAGAAGTAAGTTACATGAGCATACTTTTCAGTTTCCGCAGTACGTAACTGACGTAGACCATGTTGAGAAATTACCTGTCCCAGAATATTATTCAAATTTTGAGGTTCAAAAGCCACTAAAACTCGAAAATTAGAATCATACTGAGTAAAAGTTAAAAATGTCAATGGTTGAATTTGTTGGCGCTCAAACCCATTAAAATCTGGATCTACAAAAGCTTGAGTTAATTGACGGGCACGATCTGGGCGAAAATTAAAGAAAATTACTCCATCTCCGGGTTCTATAGCTCCAGGAGTTACTCTAACTGGGATAACAAACTCATCTGTTACACCCTCACTATAGGAATTTTGTAGTAAATCTGAAGCAGAATGACCAACTCCATAACCATCTTTAGTCATTACATCATAAGCTTTTTGAATTCTGTCCCATCGTTTATCCCGATCCATTGCATAATAGCGACCACTAACTGTAGCAATTCTTCCTACACCAATTTGATTAGTATGATATTCTATCTGTTGAAGTACCTGAACTCCTGATTTGGGATTTGTATCACGTCCATCAGTAATGGCATGAATACAAACATCAGAAATTCCTTTGGCCTTAGCCATATCTAGTAAACCTAATAAATGGTTTACATGGGAATGAACTCCTCCAGGGGAACATAAACCTATTAAATGTAGTTTAGAATTACGCTCGATCACATCCTGGCAAATCTTTTCAATAGCTTGGTTTTCTGCTATTGAGCCATCTTCTACTGCATCAGAAATTCTTACTAATTCCTGTGGAACTACTCGCCCCGCTCCAATATTTAAGTGACCAACTTCTGAGTTACCCATTTGACCTTCTGGCAAACCTACTGCTTTCCCAGAAGCTTGAATTAAAGTTTTGGGATAAGCTTGCCAAAGACTATCAATTATAGGTGTCTCACCCATAGCAATGGCATTTCCATCTTTGTGTTCTCGATAACCCCAACCATCTAGAATAATTAGTACAACCGGAGATATAGAACCATTATTCATAATTTATTACCTTTTATGCCTCATCTCGGTTTTATAATGAATAATCTCAAAATACTATAATTTAGTATTTTTTTCTCGATCGTAAGTTCAATTAATTTTATCAAAATAAAAGTTATATAATATCTTAATAAATAAAATTATAAAATCGACTTAAAGCCATTCTAGCGATGGTTTTAAGTTGATGTTGAATATATTGGGAAGAGGACTACTGCTAATTAGTCGGAAAAAAATCAAAAGCTCTGTAGTGATATACTTCTAGACTGAAAGTTAACATTACTGTAGACTTCTTCTCCTAATAAAAAATAAAATCTTATTGAGTAGAGTCAGAGTAGTTAATCTAGTTGGATTATGACCGAAAACTTTCATCAAGGGTGAGCAACACTTGATATTCTGGCCTAAGCAAACCTAAAGAAAGATTTAACCTTAATTTAACAAACAATTTCTAACCAGCATCAAATCCTTACTATTTACAGCGCTTTCCGTTGTTATGAGGTACAAAATTTTAGGTTTGAGGGAACACTTAACTGGGAACACTTAACTGGGAACAGGGAACAGAAAAGAAGAAAAATAACTGTACCTCATAGATTCGGAAACTTCTGTAACTTTACCCTATCCATCATAGTTAACTTTAATTGGTATTTAAGTTATTCATTATGACTGATTCTGGCTGATATCAAATCCGGTTGAATACTTATTGTATAGTTCGGGGAGTAAGGAGGGTGGGAAGTGTGGGGGGGTGTGGGAAATGTCGGAAGTGAAGTATAGATATAAACATATAGTATAACACAGTAGACTTCTTGTAGAAGTTAGGGAATAGGTATGGAGGGAGATTAAATTGTTGATTTCATATCTTGAATTGATTTAATTAAAACTGTTGCAAGAGGTTTAGTGAAAATCTTGATTTAATTAAGGTTTTGGATTTATTCGGCCAGCCATAATTATGTCTGATTACTTACTATAATAATTGCCAGGTTTTCAAATTACTTAGGAAGAAATTAAGATTTAAACTAAAAAGCAAGGAGAAATAAATCTTCTGAAATTCTTAAAAATGATGAAATTTTGATATTGATTTGAGAAAAACTGAAAATTTTGATGATGGAGCTAGCAGAAACGCTAATATCAACTATAAAATTAAAGTGACATTGCCAAACAGAAACAAAACCTAAAAATGAGCAAGCTTTTGTATTTCGTCAGTATAGGAATATTAGCTTTCTGGATACTTAGATGTGAATCCCTAGCAGTTAATGATGAGGAGATGCAACTGATAACGTTATCAGATTCCAGCAGTTTTTATCAGCAAATCCTAGCTCAGGTCTCAGCTCCTCCATCTTCTGATTCACCATCTCCATCAGCAGAAGTTCCGGAAAAGTCCAATACAGTCGCTAACTTGATCAAATCTACCGATCCAGAAGAAAGAGAAAAATCTCTAAAACAAAATCTCGAAAATCAGCTAGATAGTATTACAACAGATCAAAGCGTTTCGGAAACAATATTTGTTCCTAGGACTAGAGATCCATTTTCTGTTGTGCCCCAAATTCCAGTACCAGAATTAACAACACAAGAAGAATCTTCAGTAGGCCAATTACCAGAGATACAAGGCCAACAATTGCCAAGTCTACCTACCCTTCCGGAAACTAAATCTCCTGTTACTTGGCAACAACAAAATGCTAGAAGAATAGTACCAAGTGACGATAGTCTGGATATAGCCCAACAAGGCCGTAGAAGACCATCACCCGCTAATTCAGTATTTGAACCTAGAAACTCTGTATTTGTAGAACGTGGTTGTTAATTTGATCTTTGATAGAACCTTACGCAAAAATTGGGTTGAAAGCCTCGCTCATAAGCGGGCTACTTTATATTACACTCAGAAAACTGGAAAAATATTCAACCGCTCTAAAAACCTGTAGCTATCGATATGGGTAGCGCACTTCACCTTTAAAACTAGATTTATTGGGTTTTGCCAAATTTTAGCTTGTGGATGGAAAAACTCTAAGCAACAAGTACCAGAGAACCAAGTTTTTTTAGGTTTAACTGTAACGTAGGGCATAAGTCCACAGGCTATTAAAATATAGCAAACGCTTGGGGAGAGAACCATATCTGGATTATACTTCGCAAGGCTTTTGATTTAAGTTGACTAAATGTTTCGCTATAGGACATGAAAGTCATAGCCTTGCGCCAGCAAACGAAAAATCATGGTTTGAGGTGAATCTCCGCGTCTAACCGCCGGAAAGTATCTCAAAAAAACTATTTCGGTCTAGTTAAGGTAGACTAGCTGCTATGAACCCTCTGTCTGAAAAATATTAACTTTAGTTGAGATGGGAAAAGGCAGATGTTAGTGAAGCTTGCTCGAAGAATTGGATACCTCGTTTGCGCAAGGGTGGCTTAAGTCAATACGAATAAAAGCTGATTTATAAAGTAAATATTGGGAAACTTGGATTAATTATGCCTGAGTAGAGCATTGAGTTAATCAAAGAATAACGATATAATGCGTTAAAAAGCATACTATTACACTGGCTGCACTCATGCATAAATGAAATCCATGCCTAACAAAGCTCAAACTCAATTAACTTACAGAAAACCCTCTATGCTCAAGAGGCAGGTTATAGCAGATAGTGTTATAACTGGGGGTTAAGTTAACAGAATGCAGCTTACATGGATAGTAGTTATAAACCTAATGCCCGTAAACTGATAGAGGTTTTTGCTAATCAGACAAAACCTCGATATCAAGATATGCGGTCGGCTTGATCGTCAATGCCTGTGGATGAGTAACCGCCGACGACCTCAGTAGAAGGCGGTCAGACCCTGCCTAGGCGTAAGACGCAAGCGGTGCGACCCCGCGCCGCCGACAGGCGCAAGGGAATGCTGACCAAGAGAGGGAACGCGCACTCCTGTGAGGGAATGCTGACCAAGAGACAGGAAGTAAACATTAAAATGTCGTTATATGACGTTTTATATCAATTTTATGAAGTAGTATAACTGGCTCAGAGCTACATGAGTTGACATCCTCCCGACGCTGCACTTGCCTGACAGCGCGGGATTCCTAACCATCGCTGATTAGGGTTTTCTGCTGCCTCTTGCAGAGGAGCTGCGCTAACAATGCACCAGCCTCCGAGGTCGAAGCCTCTTTCCGGTCTTACGGTCGCTCCACAGACTGACACTGCTAGCCCAGCAGCCTTTAAATACCATAGCACACGCTTTGGAAAAACCGCAAAATTGATTGGTTTTCCCATGCGACGCTCCCTTGGCAGGAGAGCGCGGGTCTTCAACCAACGTTGAGATAAAAGTCTAACCCAAGTTGACAAATCAGCTCTAAATACCCTCCTTAATTTTGTTATTGTTGAGGAAAAACTCAATAATAACAAAATTTTGGTTGTGCTACTTTAGTAGACTACAATTTAGCAAAATTATCATACCTTTGGGATGAATGCCAATCAATATTGCACTTCTAACAGTAATCTGTTACCTTCAATAAGACTTCTGGGCTAGCAGTTTCATTATATCGAGTAACCGTAAGACCATAAATAGTAAAGGACTTCGGAAGTAGGTGCCATGTTTCCCTGCGCGACATGAAAAGGGCAGCTCCTCTCAAAGAACAGCATAAAAAGCCTCTTTGAGATAAGCTTTCTTAGGTAATGCTGCGCAAACTAGCTCCGTAAGGAAGATGTCAATGCTATCCTGTGCAATATTAGGTTTTTCACAATCGTAATGCGTAAACTTTTCTTAACAGTAGGAGCAAGTATATTATCTCTTTGGATAAGTGGATGTGACTCTATTCCTTTTATCAATGGTAGAGATAGTTCTACTGCCAATACTCCAGAAGCTTCCCCTAGCCCAAAATTAGAAGCTCCAGAATCTCTATCTTCAAAATCTACTGATGGACCTTTTCCATCTCCAGATGTTCCTCAGAAGTCGGAAATATCAACAGATTTAATTCGGTCTACAGACCCGAATGAAAGAACCAAATCCCTCAAGCAAGAAGTTCAAACTAACACAACCTCTCAAACACAAACTTCTATTCCGGCAATTCCAGATACAAAAGATCCTTTCTCAGATTTACCAACTATCCCAGTACCACCTCAGGACTCCGATCAAACGGGCGATCCTATATTTACCCAACTTCCTGAAATAAGCAGTCAACAAGTACCAAATATCCCAAATTTACCAGAAACTAAATCCCCTTCCTCTTGGAGACCAAGACCAGCAGAGAGAACTAAAACCACAAATCAGGTGGCCACAAATCAGGTGGGAGATTCAAACCAAGCAGCTCAACAACAAAATTCAGAACAGTCAGTCCAAACAAGGAAACCCGACCAACCAAATCAAAACTTAGGTTCTCCACAACCTCCCTCTCAATCAAGCAGAAAAACAACAAGTAGTTCACAACAAAAAAGAAATCAACAAGTAGCATCTGGAAGTAATACTCAATCAAGAAGCAATAGTAATACCTCGTCAAAGACCAATAATAAAACCTCCAATCAGACAGTTGCAGCTCATCCCCCAAGTGCTACACAATCCCCAAAAATACCTTCACCACCAAAACCCCCAGAACTGCCAAGTTCATCTACTCAACAAGTACCAAGTTTACCAGAATTGCCCATATCACCAACCCCACCTACTCAGTGGAGAGGACCTGGTTTTCCACCACCACCTCCTCCTCCACCACCACCTCCTCCACCACCACCACCTCCTCCGGATACTACTATTGCCGATGGCATAGAAGTTAGCGGGGTTGTGGAAGTAGGAAGTCAAAAACAGATTATTGTGAAAGTTCCTACCGAACCTACAAGTAGATATGTGAAAATTGGGCAAAGACTGGCTAATGGGAAGGTATTGGTAAAGCGAGTTGACTTGAAGAAGGGAGCTGACCCAATTGTTGTTTTTGAACAAAGTGGTGTGGAAATTCCCAAAGAGGTTGGAAGTAAACCAATAACTGCTGAAGAATAATAAAAAAATTGCTGCTCAGAAAGTTTGGGGATTTTTGAATGAATCCTCAAAACTCCTATAATATTTAGAGTTGAGTATTGTAAAAATAATAGTAATCTTTAATACTCTCCTAGCTAAAAATCAATAGAGCCTGAGAGTAAAAAAAAGATTATCCAAATACCTTTGGTTATGGGATAGAGGGTAGAGTCAATCTTGGAGAACTCCTAACTTGAAGCAACTAGCGCCGTACTATGGTCGATCGCGATATGGTAAGAGTGAAAAAATAAAGGCTTGTCTTATATGACTATGTTTTTGTGAACTAAATTATATACAGCCCTTTGCAAAAGAATTAGGTACTACAGATTAAAACAATAATCTTTTGAATTTGAGAAAATAAAAAATTATTTTACTCATTGTTGTAAATGTACCAATTAGTCCGACAAATCTAAAAGATATCGGGAGGAAAGTTCCCGGAAGATTTATCCCCTGGTTAAATAATGAAACGCGGGTTTCAACCCGTAGTAAAAATCTGCTATCCTAGTAGGATAGCAAGTAAGAACAAGGTTTGTAGCCATTACCTCTGGCTAGTACGGTGAGATTCCGGTAGACAGTATAAGGGGACTTAATGTCCTACGGCGGCTGAAAGCAAGCAATACAGCTAGAGCAGCGATTTATTGCTCCAAAATTTTGAGTAAAACCACTCGTGAAAGCTAACAAAAAAATGTAAGCTCGCAGCTAGATAATTGTCTATGTCGAGGAGTGTAGAAGTCTGCCCTTCAGGCTTGAAGAAAACGCGGATTTATCCAGTTTTCGGTGGATTTGCCACAGAATCCAGAGTGTTTCAACCCCTGGAGATGTCAATGCTGTATAATATATATATATAATCAAAGCACTGAAATTAGCTAATTCCTTAAGAAGTCTCACACCATATTTGAAAAATTGGCGCATTGGAATCGGCGGTAAATTAATGGGAAATCAAGTACCATTAATTGAAAAATATTATTCTTTCACAAAATACCTAGAGAATTATCCGATAGAATTAATTATTGTCCCCATTGTGGCATTGTTATCGGTTGCAATCTAAACATTTGGCGATAAATATATGAAATAGGGCGGGAGGGCATTCCGTTATTAAAGCTCGTGGAGTCCAATGCAATAGCAGGACTGGGTAACGAGAAGACCAGACTATACCGAATGGTTAGTATGGGAGTATGTCACAAAACAAAAATTGTATATATAAATAAGCAAGCTTGATACTAAACTATGCTGCGATTAATAAAACAACTAAGGACAGCAATATTAACAGGTTCTTGCCTAGGATACATAATCATAATGTGGCATCCTCAGCACTTAATGGCACAAGAACAAACAGAAGCACCTTTTTGTGAAGGTAACCCTCCCACAGGCAGAGTTAAGTGTAATTACCCCAATGGAGATAATTATGCTGGGGATTTTGTAAATGGAAGGCCACAAGGAAGTGGTGTATATATCTATGCTAATCGCGATCGCTACGAAGGACAGTTTCGTAATGGTCTTCCTAATGGACAAGGTACTTTTATATTCTCCAATGATGCTAGAGTGACAGGAGTATTCCAAAATGGACAAATTAGGGCAGGGACAATTATTTTTGAGAATGGCGATCGCTTTGTTGGAGATTTTAACTTAGTAGAAAATCTCTCTAGTAGTGTGATTAGTAGTCAGCCCACGGGTAGAGGTCAATTTATTTACGCTAATGGCGATCGCTATGAGGGAGAATTTTTTGCGGGGTCTCCTTTTGGTCCAGGAGTGTTTACCCGTGCTAATGGAATACGGTGTCAAGGAGATTTTTATAACGCAGCACTAGATGGCAAAGGAAGTTGTACATATCCTAATGGAATTCGCTATGAAGGGGAACTAAGGGGTGGAGTACCTCATGGCGTAGGAATTATTATAGATTCTGAAGGAAAGCGATTTCCTGGAGTATTTCGTAATGGTCAAAGACAAGAACAAACATAATATAGGATTTATCACCCTTTTTGAGATACATTTATCTTTTTTCTTACTATTCTCTATTCCTTGTTCCTTGTTGCTGGATTAATTGTTTGGGAAATAACTTAATTATCAACAGGGAATAGGGGAAAAGATAATTTTGGTCTACTGAATAAGTATTTGGTGGATAGATAGGAGGATAGAGTTAGAAGGAATAGGGAATATACAGGAGTGAGAAAAAAATTTCTGATATTTTTGAGGTTAGGTCTGTTAGAAATGCAGGGTTTTTGAGACAGACAAAAGCGATAATCAAGAACAAACATAATATAGGATTTATCACCCTTTTTGAGATACATTTATCTTTTTTCTTACTATTCTCTATTCCTTGTTCCTTGTTGCTGGATTAATTGTTTGGGAAATAACTTAATTATCAACAGGGAATAGGGGAAAAGATAATTTTGGTCTACTGAATAAGTATTTGGTGGATAGATAGGAGGATAGAGTTAGAAGGAATAGGGAATATACAGGAGTGAGAAAAAAATTTCTGATATTTTTGAGGTTAGGTCTGTTAGAAATGCAGGGTTTTTGAGACAGACAAAAGCGATAAT
>NZ_JAAHGT010000080.1:0-4324 GCF_010672385.1 Okeania sp. SIO2F4 | reverse complement strand
GTGGATAGATAGGAGGATAGAGTTAGAAGGAATAGGGAATATACAGGAGTGAGAAAAAAATTTCTGATATTTTTGAGGTTAGGTCTGTTAGAAATGCAGGGTTTTTGAGACAGACAAAAGCGATAATTATGACACTTTGTTTAAGAAAAAGAGCTATAAGCCTTTTGGTGGTAATGTTTTTCGACTTATTCAGTCAGGTCTAATTGTAACTCATAAAGTTGGATAAATGTCTATGATATTCAGAATTTGGAGCCATTTATCAAAATAGAATTTGAGTAAAATAGCAAAGGTAATTTTATGATATAATTATAAAATTATTTCCGATAAAATACTCAGTTAATTGACTATTTATTTTAATTTTTCCAGGAATATTTAAAAAAGCGGTTGGCAGTCAGCAAGATTATTTTTGGTCAGTTATCAAGGGGATTTCAACCCCGACTCAACAATCCCACCCATGCGGGGTTGCAGGGGATTTCAACCAGAGCTGCCAAAAGCTGAAGGCCGAAGTTACGACCCAGGAAGCCAGCTAAATCCTAAAAGCTGACAGCTAGTTGAATCAATACCGATCCTAAATAACTGTTCATTAATTGATAATCGATAATTACCTCTGGTTAAAACCTTGCGCTTATTGAATATCAGGAAATATCCTAGCACTTTTCTCTTGGTCGATTGGAGGCAAGCGTTTGCGCTTCGCAAAGCTTCGAAGTTCGCGTAGCGTCCCGGAGGGAACGGAAACCTCGCCATCCCATCCTGACGGAATGCTCCGCTTTCCGACCGCTTTTTCCCCTGTCAAGGGGAGGCTAATAAAGCTGAATTATTTAATTAATAATTCAGGTCTAAAGTCTCTCTTTTCAGGATAAAAAAAGAAAAAAATTATTTTGCTCAATCCTCTTCTTTTAAGGAAAGGAAAGGATAGTTCATTAATGGATAATTGATAATTACCTCGGGTTAAAACCCGAGAGGATTGAATATAAGGAATATTTTCTTTGTTTTCCCCTATCCAAGGGGAGGCTTCAAGGCACGAATTATTTAATTATTAATTATTAATTATTAATTATTAATTATTAATTTTTCGGTAATTATTAATTATTGAACTATTCACTTTTGTCAGAATATTTTTTGCAAAATTCTAATAGAACTATAATAGGACTACTATAGAAATAGACAATTTTCAAGAAGAAAAAAATAACATGACAACAAATACCTCTACTTCATATGTAAATGATTGGTTTCCCTTTAACTTTTCCCCCCATCCTGCACAAGATAGCGATTTTATCAAGCAACTAGAATTTTTTCCTGGTTTAAAAGATGTATTGACAATTAGACAAGTTCATGCTCTAGAACACGCTACAGTTTGGGTACTGAGTGAATTAGCCAACTCAGGAACTGCGAGAGCTTCTAATGAATCAATTGGAGGGATGTCCACACCACAAGGATTTTATCTGTACGGTGCAGTAAACCCATATCAATTAAATCAAGCAGTAGAAACAGCGCTACAGAGAATTACCTCTGGAGAATGGAATTTAGCAGTACATCCTAGATGTGGCACAAACTTATCAGTGGCAATGACTCTCACTGCGGGATTTACTCTAGGCATAAATATGCTTTTACCCCGAAAACCAATCGAGCAACTTTTAGGTCTTGGTATTGCAGCTACGGCAGCTATACAACTAGCACCAGAATTGGGTAGTTTAGCCCAAAAATATCTCACAACTGCTATTCCTTTTAACCTGAGAGTGATCGATATTTCTGTTACTCAAGATTTGTGGGGTCGTCCTGCCCATTTTGTTCAAATATCCTGGCTAAATTAATTGCAACAAAACTTAAAAAATTATCAGGCTTAAAAGATATAGGATGAGATGACAGTTTTACCATACTTAATTTAAAGGAAAAAAAATTCATGGTTCAACGTGGTTCTAAAGTTCGGATTTTACGCAAAGAATCCTATTGGTATCAGGAAGTTGGTACAGTTGCTTCTGTTGACAAAAGCGGCATTAAATATCCAGTTATTGTTCGCTTTGACAAAGTAAATTACAACGGTTTCAGTGGTAGTGCATCTGGTGTTAACACAAATAACTTTGGCATGAATGAAGTTGTAGAGGTAGAAGCGCCAAAAGGTAAATAATTAGGCTCAAACTGTTCTTGGAACCTAAAGCTATAGAAAAAGCTCAGTCTAGCAATTCTAAATTAAACAAGCAAAAATAGGTAAAAACTGTCTCAGATAAATGCTTAACTAGAAAAAAATTCTCTACAGTATCTATATAATAAGAAAGCTGTAAGAAATAGTTAGCACTGTGCCAGAACTGCCGGAAGTAGAAATAGTAAAACGAGGTCTAAATCAACTGACTCTCAATAAACAAATATTGGGTGGGGAAGTGTTGCTAGAACGCACAGTTGCTCACCCTGTTTCTATTGGTGATTTTTTAGGTGAACTGCAGGGAAAAGCGATCGCCCAATGGCATCGACGAGGCAAATATTTACTTGCCCAACTCTATAAATGGGATCGAGAAACCCCAGAACTTACCCAGGTCAAACAAAAGCAGGATGGTTGGTTAGGAGTACATCTGCGAATGACAGGCCAACTCCTATGGGTAAAGCCAGAAGAAAAACTACACAAACACACGCGAGTTAGATTATTTTTTAGTCATCAATCAACAGAGGACAAAAAAAATCCCACCCATGAATTAAGATTTGTAGATCAACGTACCTTTGGCCAGATGTGGAGAATAGCACCAGGAACAGAAATATCCCACATCATTACTGGTCTCAAACAACTAGGTCCAGAACCATTTTCCCCAGAATTTTCTCTGGAATACCTAAACAAACAACTACAAAAAAGGCACAGACCAATTAAAACAGCCCTTTTAGACCAAACAACCATTGCCGGGTTAGGCAATATCTACGCTGATGAAGCCTTATTCCTAAGTGGTATTAGACCCACAACTTTGTGCAAAGATTTAACTGAAGACCAAGTAGAACAATTACATCTAGCTATTCTCAAAGTCTTGGAAACTTCTATAGATGCAGGTGGTACAACTTTCAGCAACTTTCTAAATGTTCAGGGAGTTAATGGTAACTATGGCGGTGTAGCTTGGGTTTATAACCGTGCCGGTCAACCATGTCGAATTTGTGATACATCTTTGGCCAAAATTAAACTAGCGGGGCGGTCCACCCATTTTTGTCCTCAATGTCAAAAAGAATAAATAAGGAAGAATGTTAATTAACTGTTGCTTGTTTACTCACAAAGAAGAAGTTATTTGCCTACGCCAAATCAGAGTATGATTTTTTCATTTGCTATAGAATTTAATTACAGATAAAGACAAGAAATGGAAATCATATATGGCAGACATTAAAAAAGGTAGTTTAGTTCGTGTTGTCCGAGAAAAACTAGAAAATAGTTTAGAAGCTAAAGCAAGTGACAATAGGTTCCCTCCTTACATATTTGAAAGTAAGGGAGAAATTGTAGATACCAAGGGAGATTATGCTTTTGTCAAATTTGGCAAAGTACCTACTCCGAATATCTGGTTGCGACTAGACCAGTTAGAAGAATTTGAGTAAAATTTTCCATAAACTTTAAGAATATATCAAAAGCAGGGGTCTTCTTTTTAATCAGAAATTAAAACTGCAGACTCCTGCTAACTTTATGTGAAGTTCTTCCACGACTTAGATAACTTATACCAAATCTCAAAAATTTTTCTACATTTTCTTGAGCGGGGTATTAGGAGAGTGTGGAAATAGAGAAAAAGTCAAAATTAGGAATAATATAAACTTATTGTGCTATTGCCAGAATTGTTGAAAGAATTCTTCAATAATTAATAATTAATAATTAATAATTAATAATTACCTCTTCTTATAACGGATAGGATTGGTTAAAAAGGAAATTTTTTTTCTTTTTTCTCCTTGCTCATGAGAGGCTTTAAACCTTTATTTTTCGGTAATGGTGGGGCTGAAATTGTCAAGTTGATGAAAACAGGTAGTACCTACTATCTATAGACTAGAAACATCTACAAGTGTAATAGTAGAGTCAATATTCAGAAATCAAAATCAATCTATCTATGCACTAGAAACATCTACAAGTGTAATAGTAGAGTCGATATTCAGAAATCAAAATCAATTTTTACCGAATTATTAATTATTAATTATTAATAATTAAATAATTTTGGTTTAAAGCCTCCCCTTTTAAGGCGAAAAAAGCGGTCGAGGGATGGGGAGGTTTCCGTTCCCTCCGGGACGCTACGCGAACGCTTGCCTCCAATCGACCAAGAGAAGAAATAATATTTCCTGATCTTCAATCCTCTCGGTTAAAACCCGAGGTAATTATCAA
>NZ_JAAHGT010000008.1 GCF_010672385.1 Okeania sp. SIO2F4 | reverse complement strand
CATAACCAGACATGGAAACAAGAGGTAAAATTCGGAAAAAAGAACAATCAACAATTTGTGAATATACCTCATTATAGGTTAATAGAGATGTTAACCTATAAAGCCCAACTCAGAGGAATAAAAGTAAGAATTACAGAAGAATCTTATACATCTCAATCGAGCTGTTTAGATAGGGATGACTTACCAAAATATGGAGATAAAAAACCGAAATTTAGTGGAAAAAGAGTAACAAGAGGGTTGTATAAAACCAGGGAAAATAAATTATTAAATGCCGATGTAAATGGGTCATTGAATATAATTAAAAAAGTAATTCCTGATGTCTTTGACCAAGGAATAAAGGGTTTGCCGTTTAACCCTGTAGTGGTCGATCCACTACGAATGAATAGACTGTCAGACCTTTGAGTAAGTTTGAGTAAGTTTAGTTGAGCGGTTTGTTCATTAATTGATAATGAATAATGGATAATTATTTCAAGGAAAACCGTAACGGAATTGAATATAAGGAAATCTCCTAGCACTTTTCTCTAAGTCGATTGGATATGGCGTTTTCGGCTAAGACCTGACATGAAACGCGGAGCGATATCCGTTTTGCTTCGCACAACGCGCGTTAACGCGAAGCGACATGAAAAACGTAGTTGCGCGCTAGCTAAACGACCGCTTTTTTTCCTATTAGGGAGAGGCAATAAAGCTGGATTGATTAATTATCAATTATCCATTATCCATTGGTAAATACCCCTACAATTGCTCTCTGTAACTTTCGTCCAGGGAGTAGTCAATTTTGGCATTCGTAACCATTGATTTTCTCTCAAAAATATTGATAAATAGGAGTATTTTTATGACTAATGCTGTTCAACCTGAAGCTTTAACTTTTGAATGTGAAACAGGCAATTATCATACTTTTTGTCCGATTAGTTGTGTGTCTTGGCTTTATCAAAAAATTGAAGATAGTTTCTTCTTAGTAATAGGTACTAAAACCTGTGGTTATTTCCTACAAAATGCCATGGGAGTAATGATTTTTGCTGAACCTCGTTATGCTATGGCTGAGTTGGAAGAAGGAGATATTTCAGCTAAGTTAAATGACTATGATGAATTGAAGCGTTTATGTTTACAAATTAAACGTGATAGAAATCCTAGTGTGATAGTTTGGATTGGCACTTGTACCACTGAAATTATTAAAATGGATTTGGAAGGTTTGGCTCCTAAATTAGAGTCAGAAATTGGCATTCCGATTGTGGTTGCTCGTGCTAATGGTTTGGATTATGCTTTTACTCAAGGGGAAGATACGGTATTAGCAGCAATGGCAGCTCGTTGTCCTAAACAAGTTTTAGAAGCAGAAAAAGAAGAAAGAACTGGCATCCAAAAACTCTTAAGTTTTGGTAGGAAAAAAGAGGAAGTTGCTGCGGAAGAATCTGAGTATTTTAATCATCCTCCTTTGGTTTTATTTGGTTCTTTACCAGACCCAGTTGTAACTCAATTAACTTTAGAATTGAAGAAGCAAGGTATTAAGGTTTCTGGTTGGTTGCCTGCGAAACGTTACACGGAATTACCAGTTATTGAAGAGGGATATTATGTGGCAGGTTTAAATCCTTTCTTGAGTCGTACTGCTACTACTTTAATGCGGCGTCGGAAGTGTAAATTAATTGGTGCGCCATTCCCTATCGGACCTGATGGAAGTAGGGCTTGGATTGAGAAGATTTGTTCTGTTTTTGGCATTGAACCCAAAGGGTTAGCAGAACGAGAAAAGCAAATTTGGGAGAATTTAGAAGACTATATTCAGTTAATTCGTGGTAAGTCTGTCTTCTTTATGGGTGATAATTTGCTGGAGATTTCTTTGGCTCGTTTCTTAATTCGTTGTGGCATGACTTGCCCAGAAATTGGTATTCCTTATATGGATAAAAGATATCAAAAGGCTGAGTTGGAAATGTTGGAAAAAACTTGTCAGGAAATGGGTGCGCCTTTGCCGAAGATTATTGAGAAACCTGATAATTATAATCAGATTCAAAGGATTTATGAATTACAGCCAGATTTGGTAATTACTGGTATGGCTCATGCTAATCCTTTGGAGGCGCGGGGTATTAATACTAAGTGGTCTGTTGAGTTTACTTTTGCTCAAATTCATGGGTTTACAAATGCTCGTGATATTCTGGAATTAGTAACTCGTCCTTTGCGTCGAAATAATGCTTTGAAAGATTTAGGTTGGGATAAGTTAGTTAAGGAAGAAGCTAAGGTTTAATTGACAGATTTTTGAGCAGGAAAAATTCCTAAATTGTAGACTTTAGTTGTAGAGATAGTAGAGTAGTTTTTGCTTACTCTACTAATTTTTTTATGACGAGGGGGAGTCAGAGACAATTCTCATTTCATCCAGAAATTTTGCCAGAGAAAAATGCCGATAATTTTGACAAAATTTACCACCGACTCAGAAAAATAGTTGTTGATAGTTTTGGGAATTTACGAATTTTCAGTTACTCCCAGCTAAGGAGATAATTTTTCATTTCATCCAGAAATTTTGCCAGAGAAAAATGCTGATAATTTGGGCAAAATTTACCACCGACTCAGAAAAATAGTTGTTGATAGTTTTGGGAATTTACGAATTTTCAGTTACTCCCAGCTAAGGAGATAATTTTTCATTTCATCCAGAAATTTTGCCAGAGAAAAATGCTGATAATTTGGGCAAAATTTACCACCGACTCAGAAAAATAGTTGTTGATAGTTTTGGGAATTTACGAATTTTCAGTTACTCCCAGCTAAGGAGATAATTTTTCATTTCATCCAGAAATTTTGCCAGAGAAAAATGCTGATAATTTGGGCAAAATTTACCACCTTATCAAAAAGGTAGTTGTTGATAGTTTTGGGAATTTACGAATTTTCAGTTACTCCCAGCTAAGGAGATAATTTTTCAGCTCCAGTAATTTTGATTGAGGGTAGAAATAGGGGATAATTTTCATTTCATCCAGAAATTTTGCCAAAGAAAAAATTTCGATAATTTGGGCAAAATTTACCACCTTATCAAAAAGGTAGTTGTTGATAGTTTTGGGAATTTACGAATTTTCAGTTACTCCCAGCTAAGGGTTGCTGGAGCCTCTCTCCTGGGAGGAGAGAGGTTTGGAGAGAGGTTTTTATGAGTTTACAAACAGCTTCTTAGCACAAGCTCACTTTATGAGTGCAGAAACTGAAATCAAAGGAGATATTATTCTTTTCTTTCAAGTTGATTAATTGTTTAGGGAAATCATGCATTCAAAAGTTAAAAATCAAAAGTAATACCATTGTTAAAAAATAATGTTCTAAATAATAAGAGGAATTGAAAGACTTTATATAATATCATATCAAACAGTAGGGACGTTCCATGGAACGTCCCTACATGATTTTTCAATATATTTCTATGCTTGCTGAAACCTAAAAGCTAACTGCTAAAAGATTTTTAATGACCTATTCCCACATACTGAAAACCAGCAGCTTCCAACTCTTTACGATCGCAGAAATTCCGCCCATCAACAAACAAATTATGCTCCATCGACTTTGCCATCTTAGCATAGTCTAATTTCTCAAACTGTTTCCAGTCTGTAACCAATACCAAAGCATCACAACCATCAGCAAGTCTTTCTGGGTCAGTCTCAACTACCACACCTGTTAAACCATGACGCATACCAGACTGAGAAATAATTGGATCGTAAGCTTTCACCTTCGCACCCAACCTGTTTAACTCTTGAATCAAATCTAGAGAAGGTGCATCCCGCATATCATCAGTATCAGGTTTAAACGTCAAACCCAATAACCCTATAGTCTTACCCTTGAGAATCTTCAGCGCCTGCTGTAACTTATCTATTGCTATCATTCGTTGACGCTTATTCACCTCAACTGCTGCTTTCAATAAATTTGCTTCACAACCATAGTCATCAGCAGTATGAACTAAAGCAGAAACATCTTTAGGGAAACAGGAACCACCCCAACCGATACCAGCTTGTAAAAACTTATTACCAATGCGAGAGTCTAACCCAATACCCTTAGCAACCTGAGTCACATCTGCACCGACGCGATCGCAAATATTAGCAACCTCATTCACAAAACTAATCTTTGTTGCCAAGAAAGAGTTAGCAGCATATTTAATCATCTCTGCTGAGTTCAAATCTGTAATTACTACTGCCACTGGTGGTAGAGACTGGTCGTCACCATACTTGCGTTCAACCAGAGGAGCATAAAGCTCCTGCATCATATCTAACGCCTTTTGACTGTTACTACCCAATACAATTCTGTCTGGGTTAAAAGTATCGAATATAGCGGAACCTTCGCGCAAAAACTCTGGGTTACTAACTACATCAAATTCTGCTTCAATATCGGTACCAGTTCCCCCTTCTTCTTTTTTACGTTCCTCAACCCCATCTAAAACTATCCGCCTTACCCAGTCACCAGATCCAATAGGTACAGTTGATTTATTGACAATCACTTTATAACCTGTAGTCAAATGAGCGCCGATCCCCTTAGCTACTGCTTCAACATAGCGAGTGTCACTTTCCCCGGTAGGTAGTGGGGGAGTACCAATAGCGATAAATAAAATATCTCCGTGATCTACCCCTGCTTTCAAGTCAGATGTAAACTCTAGCAACCCTGCTTTAGTGCTACTTTGCATCAGTTCAGACAACCCCGGTTCGTAGATTGGAGACTGTCCTGATTTTAATAATTTGACTTTTTCTTCGTTGTTGTCTATGCAAATTACATGATGTCCTGTATGAGACAGACAAACTCCTGTAACTAAACCAACGTAACCAGTACCAATAACACAAACGCGCATATTTATATCCTCAAAATTTTTAACAGGAAAAAAGACGAAAATTTTTTGTGGGGATTAAGTTGTTACGATTTATTTCCGCTCATCCCCGCACCCTTTTAGCTTTTTGGCGGTTCATTTTTGAGCCGCTCTCGAAAATCTTCTATGGTCAATTTTAACCCTTCTTCGAGAGGAACAGTAGGTTCCCAACCCAAATATTTTTTTGCACGAGTAATATCTGGTTGTCGCTGTTTTGGGTCATCTTGTGGCAGAGGCTTATATGTTATCTCTGCATCTGGATTAACCATTTCTTGAATTTTCTGAGCTAATTCTAGTATTGTATACTCTCCAGGGTTCCCTATGTTAACTGGTCCGATAAAATCTTGATTCATTAACCTGATAAACCCTTCTACCAAGTCTGAAACATAACAGAAACTTCTGGTTTGGGAGCCATCGCCATAGACTGTTAGTGGTATTCCTTTTAAGGCTTGTGCGATAAAGTTACTAACAACTCGACCATCATTTTCTAACATTCTAGGTCCATAGGTATTATGAGCAAAAATACTGTAACTTCCTCCAATAAAGTTCTCATAATTTGGTACTGAGAAATCGTAGACATAATCATCTATTTCAAATTCTTCAATACTTTCTATTTTTGCCCAGATAATATCACCTGTAGTTTTGGCTGATATTTTCTGCTGAACGTTAGAAAAGTTCTGGATATTGTTATCTTCTAATCCCTCTATTTTTATTCGGTAAATTTGTTTTTCTGTTTCTGAGACATCTGCTACTAAACCAAACTTAGCTAGAATTAATACTAATTTTTCTGTGACTAACTGACTATCAATCTTAAATTCCAGCTTTGAATTTAGTTGATTTTCTACATCGTTCCCTTCAGCAAATCCCTGTAAAAAGCTAGTTAATTGTTCTGGAGGAAGTTGTAAAATCCAATTAGGAATATCTTTTTCTTTCTTCCAAAATTTTAATCCATCTGCAATTAAATCAACCAGGATTTTTGACTCAATACTTATATATCCTGCTTCATCAATTTCTGACTTATAGTCAAATATTCTTTCTATTACTTCTATTACTTTTGCTCGTTTTTTAGCTTCTCCTTTGAGCAACAATTTATCTTGTATCAAACTTCCTTGAGCTACATAAAACCCTAATAACCATAAAAATTCTTCTAAATTGCCTATCCAATTTTTAACTGCTTTTGTAGATGAGTAGCAAATTTTTTCTTTTTCGGATAGAGGAAGTTCTAAATATTCCCATAGATGCTTAGGAATTTGATTTTTTGCTTCGTAGTTTTTCAGTGTGGAATAAAGTTTACTAGGATTTAAACCTTTTGCCAATAAATACTGCCGAATTTTATCTCCATATTTTTCTAGATAGGAGATTATCTCCTCACTTTCTACAGATATTTCTTCTTTGCTTGATATCTTGTCTGTAATGTGGAATGGTTCTAAAGGTTGTTCCAAAAAGCTAATATAACTGGGAACTCCAATTTCATCTCCCACCTTTAAGTCATTTCCAAAAGCTGCTTGAGGTTTATTATTTTCATCTCTGGTAAATAAACTATGGTCTTCTGTGATTTTTATTTGCTTACCCCAAGTAGTTTTAATCTTAAAACCTTTCTTCTTGACATGATGTTTCCAAATTGCAGAAATTGGTTTAATTACTGTTTGAGAATTTTCATCAAAACAAGGCACTGATACATTTGATATATCTCCATTAATCCGCCCGTAACATTCAGCAAAAGTTTCATAATAAAGCTTTTCACCAATGTAATAAAGTACCTTTTGGTCTCCAGTCAAACTGTTAAAAATTCTGACTACTCTGATGTCAACTTTATTTTGGCGATGGTAATCAAAAGCCAAAGTTTCCGCTACTCGCTTCCCCTCATCATAACATTGACCACACCAAGCAGCACGCCCGTTTCTCCTAACAAAAACAACATGGTTTGTAACATTAACACAATAAACTTTTCCGACATAACGGAACCGTTCTGGTTCAACTAAATGTGCATCTTTCGCAGGTCGAATATTTACTCGATAAAGGTCGCGCCCCACTGCATGAGAAACCACCGAAGCTGCATAACCACAACGAAGTGCTAATTCTTGTACATCATCTGCTAATTGTTTAGATTTACTATAGTAAGCGTAACAATCTCCTCCTTCCGAACCATCACCCATTATCAGAGCATTAAATAGGATTAATAACTGTCGTTTTGATAGTTGGAATAACTCACGAGGAATGTATTTTTCACCAGACTTACCTAAAGGTAATAAAATTTCAGCTAACTGTTTACTGCCAATCCTAAATTGATGGTCATCCGAATCAAAAAACTTAAAGCCTAAACGACTTAAACAATTAGCAATTTTCAAACGTCCTTCAGGATTTTCTTGAGCAATTAATACATTATAGTCTGCTATATCATAATCATTTCCCCCTACCACTCGCGACCTTTTTCTCACATGAACGCAACCTTCAGAAATGTAATAACCTAAAAATTCTAGCCAGTCATCCATGTGGATTTTTTCTACTTTTACCTTGGCATTTCTAGGAGGGAGTCCTAACTCAAACCATTCTACTTCTTCGCCACCAAAATCTCCTCCAGTTAATGCCCGCCAACTTTGCCAATGCTTATCTTCATCTGCCCTAATAAACTTTAATTTATCAGTTTTGCTACGCACATACATCCAGTGATTAGGAGTCACACAAAAATCAAATTTAGCATTAGCAAAGCGGTACATTTCCCCAATGTATGGTTGTACAATATATTCATCAGGAATATGATATTCGACTTTACCTTCTGGGTTTAATGTTGCTACTTTGACTTCTGGTTGTAAATCTGGAAAAGCTACCCAACCTGCTTCAGTTAAAATTTCAGTTTGAGGGTCAAAACATGATCTAATGCCAATACAATTAACATTACCTCTATACTCTTCTGTTTGAGGATGTACATCTGGGTCTCCATATACCTCAGATGTGGAAGCCAAAAAGAATCTTGCTTTTACCCTTTTAGCTAACCCCAACATATTCAATGTCCCCATCACATTTGTTTTAATTGTCTTGACAGGGTTGTACTGATAATGTATTGGACTAGCAGGACAAGCTAAATGATAAATTTGATCTGCTTCTAATCTGATGGGTTCTGTAATATCGTGGCGAATTAATTCAAAGTAAGGATGATTCAACCACTTATAAATATTGCGTTTAGTTCCTGTGTAAAAATTATCAAGACAGAGGACTTCATGGCCTTGTTCCATTAATCTATCAATCAGATGAGAACCAAGAAAACCTGCGCCACCTGTTACTAATATTCTCATTATTTCCACTATCAAGGACTGTAATTTGTTGTGGTTTTCAATAGAAAATTGAAGAACCACATTAAACTCCATCATACACTAAGAAAGTCTGGGTCTGAAATACCTCAGTAGAGTTTGGTATCTTTTACATTGGTTTTCCTTTCTACAACCTGAGCATTCGGGTAAATTAACTTCCCGCCGGGGAAGTGCCGCGCTCTCCCGTAAGGGGAGCGGAGGGATGGGGAAGCCGGGCTAGGGTCTGCGGTTTTACTATTAGACATCTCTAGAAAAGGTTCTCAAAGTCTTACCCCGCAGTTCCCAAATTGGCATTTTTGGAGATGTCTATTGTCCTGTTTGCTATAGCTATTGACAATTATATACACAGCTATTATCATAAATCTTTGGATGAATCCTGGTAGATTCTGCCATGCTACTGAAATACAAGTACAAGCTAAAACCCCATAAAAGTCAAGGGTTAATTATTGCTAATTGGTTGGAATTAGCCCGACGTCAATATAATTACCGTTTGGCTGAAAGGTTAAACTGGTTTGAAGCAACGCGTACACGAGTTAATGCTTGTCCTCTTAATGTTTCAGTAGTACCAAGAGAAAGAATTTACCAAAACATTCCAGAGTTTAGGATACAAACCCGCGACGGTAGAAAAAAGGACAGTAATGGTCATCCGATAACTAGAAAAGGTGACAAACATCCTAACATAATAGATGGTTATGTAGCTTGGGAAACAGTACAGTTAGCAGACCTAGTACAAACTAAAAAACTCTTCCCCGAATACAAGTCCATCCACTCCCAGGTATTGCAAGATGTTATCCAGCGCGTACAAACTACGATGGATAACTTTACCCAACCCGATAAAAACGGTAAAACCAGTGGTAGAACTAAATTCAAGGGAAAGCATTACTATAATTCTTTTAGTTATCCCCAGTTGTCAAACACCAATATTGTCAAGAATGCCAATGGTCGGTATTCCATCAATTTACCAAAAATTGGCTTAGTCCCTTTAGTATACAATCGCCCAATACCAGTAGGATTCAAGGTTAAGACAGGTACAGTAATCCGTGAAGCAGACGGATGGTATATTAGCTTTACGATAGAAGATAAAACTGTACCTGTAGAGGTTGGAGAAATTCAGCCCACCAGGGAAAACTCATGCATGTATTGATTTAGGATTGTTGCACTATGTTGTGACCAGTAATGGCGAGTTTGTAGAAGTGCCGAAGTTTTTCAGATTCTCTGAGCATCGCTTGTCTAAACTACAGGAAAGATTAGCTAAAAAACCAAAACATTCAAAAGCTTGGAAAATTCTCAAACGTAAAATAGCCAAACTCCATCAACTAATAGCTAGACAACGTTTGGATTGGCAATTTAAGCTGGCTTATCATTTATTTAGTGACTGTCAGGTGATATTTTTAGAAGACCTGCAAATAGCAAATTTAGTCAGACGTTGCAAAGCTAAATTAGGTGACAATGGTCAGTTTTTACCCAATGGTCAATCAGCTAAATCAGGATTGAATAAGTCTTTGCAGGATGCAGCATTTGGCCAGTTTGTTCAAGTCTTAGAGTATGTCGCCTGGAAGTTGGGCAAAAGAATTATCAAAGTAGATCCAAAAGGTACATCTCAATATTGTTGGGAATGCTTGAATAAAGTCTCTAAAAGCTTATCTGAGCGTTTCGCTGCGCGACATGAAAGGCATTCATGCCCTAAATGTGGACAGGAACTAGACAGAGACTATAACTCGGCACTCCTAATACAAAGAATAGGATTGTTATCAACACAGGAGGAGGACATCACTTCTGTTAAAACTGCGGTCAGGGCTTATCTGACTGAAGAATCCCGCGCTCTCCCGTAGGGGGAGCGTCGGGAGTATGTCAATCTAATCGCAAAACTGCCATAAAAGCTTCTTGTGGTACATCAACTGTACCTAATGACTTCATGCGCTTTTTACCTTTAGCTTGTTTTTGTAGTAATTTTTTCTTACGGCTAATATCCCCACCATAACATTTAGCCAAAACATCTTTTCTCAAAGCTGGAATATGTTCGCTAGCAATAACTTTGGAACCAATAGATGCTTGAATTGGTACCTTAAACTGATGACGGGGAATTAACTCTTTCAGCTTTTCTGCCAAAGCACGACCTACCCCATAAGCCTTATCCTTATGTACGATTACAGCCAAAGCATCCACTGGTTCAGCATTAATCATAATATCCAGCTTAACCAAAGGATTCTCACGATAACCTATAAGATGATATTCCATACTAGCATAACCACGAGACCGAGATTTCATTTGGTCGAAAAAGTCTGTTACTACCTCTGCCAAGGGTATCTCATATATTAAAGTAGTTCTACCCTGAACCAGATACTTCATATCCTTAAATACACCACGTCTTGATTGACCCAACTCCATTAATGTACCCACATATTCTTCTGGGGTAATCATTTCTACTTGCACATAAGGTTCTTCCATTTTTTCCCGGTGATTAGGATCTGGTAATAAATTTGGATTATCAACTAAAACAACCTCTCCTGTACTGGTAGTTACTTGGTAAACTACAGATGGAGAAGTAACAATCAAATCTAAATTATATTCTCGCTCTAATCTTTCCTGGACAATTTCCATGTGAAGCAATCCTAAAAATCCACACCGAAATCCAAAACCCATGGCACTTGATGTTTCTGCTTCATAAGACAAAGCCGCATCATTAAGTTTCAGTTTGTCTAGTGCTTCTCGTAAATCTGGGAATTGGTCAGCATCGGTAGGAAATAACCCACAAAATACCATAGGTTTAGCTTCAGTGTAACCAGGTAGAGGAGCTTTGGCTTGTTTTTTGGCCAGAGTAATAGTATCTCCAACTCTTGCATCTTCTACTGCTTTAATAGCTGCTGCGAAATAACCTACTTCTCCTGCATGAAGTTCTTTTACTGGTTGTTGGGTCGGAGATAGAACTCCTAGATCGTCTACATCATATTCTTTTCCTGATGCCATGAGTCGGACGCGATCGCCTTTAGCAATAGTCCCATCCATGACTCTGAAATATACAATTACCCCTCGATATGGGTCATAATAACTATCGAATATTAAGGCGCGTAATTGTTCATCAATAGTATCTTGTGGTGGTGGTACTAATTGGACAATTGATTCTAGAATTTCAGCAATTCCTATTCCTTCTTTGGCAGATGCTAAAATTGCCCCCGAACAGTCTAAGCCAATTATTTCTTCTATTTCCTGTTTTACCCGTTCTGGTTCTGCCCCAGGAAGGTCTATTTTATTTAATACTGGGATAATTTCTAGGTCATGCTCCAAAGCTAGATATACATTAGCTAAGGTCTGAGCTTCTACTCCTTGGGAAGCGTCTACTACTAATAAAGCACCTTCACAAGCTGCTAGAGACCTGGATACTTCATAAGAAAAGTCTACATGACCAGGTGTGTCAATGAGATTTAATACATATTCTTCTCCATCTTTAGCACAATAATTCATTCGGGCTGCCTGGAGCTTAATTGTAATGCCACGCTCCCTTTCTAAGTCCATTGTGTCTAAAAATTGCTCTTTCATTTCACGGTCTGCCACTGTGCCAGTTGCTTGTAGGAGGCGATCTGCTAGGGTTGATTTTCCATGGTCTATATGGGCAATAATGGAAAAATTACGAATGTGAGATACAGGAACTTTTGTCATATTTTTTTTAATAATTTGAGCTGCCGTATTTTTGTTATGGTCTCAGTAAAATCTATCTATTTTCTTAACATATTTTAATTCTTAAATTTTTGGCCTTGCCTTATTTCTGTTCCAGTCACTGTTAAAAATCAAATATATTACTAGTAAACATAATTTACTCAGATATTTATTTTATGGTTTGACAAATAAATCCTAATATGATAGACATATAAAATATAGTTTTAAAAGTGGACTATATAAAGATACAAATTCATCATATTTGTTAGTAAAATAGTTAAATTAGTTGCTAGATATTAGTATATTATATAACTTTTCTAAATTTAGGATTGTCTTGTTATGAATGAGCCTAAAGTTAATGAGCAAAAGTCTCCGGAAAAAGTAAAATTATCTATAAATATAGATCCTGGGTTATTAGATCAAGTTAAGCATTTAACAAATGACCCTAGCAAAGTGATTGAAAGTGCCCTTCGTCAGTGGTTGAGAGGAGGACTCCCAGAAGATGAGTTAGCTCTAACCCTTCAGAGAAACCCCCCTCTCCCACCAAGAGGGGAATGGAATGATTGAAATTTAAGCTTTTCCAAGTTTTCTAGTCTGTAATCATTACGATCGGTATTGATTGATTATTTGAAAAGTTGAGTGGGATGAGACTGATTTAGAACATTAAAAACTATCTAAATCTAGGGATTAATTCACTCAATCTCGTAGATAATTATTGAAAAAAATAATCTTTCGTGATTGTTCAATACTAAATAATTATAGTTGCTATTCTGTCAACAGAAATCAGTAAATAAAAATATAACTATTGGCAAAAATTAATTTAGTGGGAAAAGTTACAAGAATTTGAAGAATGACAAAATATACTCCTTTGGGTGTGAGCTATTATTCTTTACTTGGACTCCATCCAAAAGCATCTAATCAAGAAATTAGAAAAGCATATCGGGAATTAAGTAAGCATTATCATCCAGATACTACAGATATGCCACGAGCGATCGCTACTGCTAAATTCCAGCAAATTAATGAAGCTTATGCTACTTTAGTGGACTCCGAGAGAAGATTAGAGTACGATAAAAAGATCAGGCATCTGTATCTAAACGATTTTGAGCAAAGAGTTAACTTCAGCACTCATGTATCCCGTTCACAATGGAGAAATTTATCTAGCTACTTAGACAGTACAGATAGACCATTATCTGCGGGTGAGTTATTTGCCCTTTTGATTATGGGCCTTGCTCTTATTGGTTGTTTGGTAATAGCTATTATTATCGGTCTCATACGTCCAGAATTCACGATCCAACCTATAGAACCACCAGGAATTTAAGTTATATATCTAGTATCCTCATTATAATTTTTTAACTTTATCAAATTCAGAGATGATCTGCTGCTTTCTAAAGTCTAAATTTTCAGACAATTCTGGACAAATATCTACAGAATGTCCAGTTTGTTAGATGGAGCTTTTTAGATTAATAGTTGATAAAAATATAGTCAAATATGACTAATCCTTATTTTGGAGGTATTATCCTGGCGCTTGTGTTAGCGCAGCTCCTCCACAGGAGGCACTACAACACCATGCCAGTTGCGTGACTGTCGGGAGACCCGCCCAACGCACTGGCTCCTCTATCCCATGGTCAAAGACAAAAGGGAGCTGCTTTTTTCGCATTGGTTCAGAGAATCGTTCACATAACTCATTGATTAATCCAATGCTTGCAGTACGATTGCATTCCTCTTTGTCTTGATGCAACAGCGAGTGGGGGAAACCCCCGCGTGAAGGCGCTGCATCGCTTTATTCTTTTCCCGGAAAAACTGACTTGATTTTTTTGGCCTTTCTTGTAGACTGGAATTAAATCATTGTCTATAAAACTTGATGCGGACGTATAAGATTCTTCTGTAAGAATTACTTTTATTCCTACCATCTCGGCTTTATAAGATAACATTTCGATTAACCTGTTATAGGGAACAGATACAAAATTTTGATTATTTCTTTTCCCTAAATTTATCTTCTGCTTCCAGTCTTCATTGTGGCCTATTATCAAAGTGTCTCTGCATCTCATTCATCAAGGTATCAATAATCAAACCAGATGTAATACACAAGATAATCATTGATGAGCAAATTCTCTTTTTAACATAAGCTTTTTTAGTCTCTGGCTTGATTGATTTTCCTGGAGTTCAGATTGTAGGAAACTCTTAATTGTATTATAGTATTGATTGATAGATTTTAACGGTCTGCCATTTATCACTCTTGGGTTTAATTCCGGCGCTTATTAAAGGTTAATGTAGCTAAATTGTTTAATCCAATATCAATACTGGCGCAACGTTTTTTTTCTAGCTCATATTGTTTTTTAGTGGTTTCATAAATTACCTCAATTACATAATGATTAAGTCTAGGGACGAGACGAACTTGTTTAAGAGTGTGAAGCAGGTACTAGGGTTTTTAGATAAATCCCAGTTTGAGAAGGATTAATAATTCCAAGTTTTAAGTTGCTTCTTGCTGATGGCTTGTTTTGTATAAACTAGAATATTTCTTCCCGTTATTTGATTTTTATATCCACCGAAGACGCGGCGCAGCTCTAAACTTTGATGGGTTCTGTTTATAAACTTCATTCGCTGCTAAAAAACTCTTCGGTGTTTCGATCTATTATCATCAAGATTTGTTGAGAGACTCGATTCTGGCATTGCTTTATAGTCTACTTGAGTAGAAAGTCGCAGCAGGTTATAATAGTGACGATAAGTATTTTCAAAGATAAAATACTGACTAACTAAATAATTAGCATGATTTTAAGAGATTTTTCGACAAGAAACACAGTCGGTCAATTTCAGCATAAAACCGATGTGTTGGTTGAATAATATGTCTCTCAACTAATCTCATAAATCAAGGGATGCGCCTTGAGTGAGCCTTACTAAGGGCTATGAAAATTTCGGAATTTTTATGATTATTGAGTCGGGAATTCTGAGCCAATTTCATTGTAACATTAAACCTATTGAAGAAAGTTATTAAATTTTGTCAAATATTTAGTAGCTATGCATGTACAAATCAACGAAGAGATTTGACATTATTTGAATATATATGACTATATTTATGTACAAAGTTTATTATACTTGAGAAAGATATTTGAATCACAGAATTTTGGCATTAATAATGGAGTGTACTTGCACTCTAATTTTTACTCGATCAGAAAAACCTCAGAAGGAGTCCTCACTCAAGGTAATTGAGGGGAACATTAACCTTCGGGTGCCAGTAGGTTTATGGACAAGTTAGTTGAAAATTGCTTTCAGTCATCGATGGGAACCCTTTCTAGGGTGATCTAGATTTTTAGAAGTTCAGATAAACCAAAATCTCCTATTAAATTAAATATTAGACTTGTCGCTTTATAACTAAAAAACTGGGAAACTATTGTCATGTAAGGATTTTAGCTATTCCTGGAATCAAACACCTGGAATTACTCCTGTGTCTTAATTTGAGCTATTTTTTTCCATCTATTTAGCGACAACTTTAATTAGATAAGTTTTCATAATTATTAGACCAAATAAGGGAGGTTTCATGGAACCTTCCTAGAAGGGTTATTGTTTTGATTGTGTGGTTCACCTATCCCAGAAGCGCTATATAATAGAAAAGCGTCAAAAAAATCTAGATATTTTTTGTAGAAATAAAAGAAATGGATCTTCCTAGCCCAGATACTCCTTTATATAATCATCCTCTACCAAAAATTGAGCAATGGCTTCAGGAAAATGGCTGCCAACAAAATTTGGAAAAATTGCACTGTTGGTGGGTTGAAAGACCAGCTTGGAAAGCAGAATTATTACTTGATATCGATCAACTTACTGTACGTTATGTAGATGCAGGTGTTGATGGTACTGACATTCAACGATCTTTTAAATATTCCTTGACTCGACAGGATCTTGAAGCAGTAATCTTTTCGGGACCTTAGTTGAACTTGAACCAATCAGATTTTTCCAAATCTGCGTTCACA
>NZ_JAAHGT010000799.1 GCF_010672385.1 Okeania sp. SIO2F4 | reverse complement strand
GATGATAGTATTCGTGGAGGTAAAGGAGACGATCAAATCTGGGGTGATATAGGCAATGATATTATCTTAGGTGAAAATGGTGATGATATTCTTTGGGGTGGTACTACAGGGGGTACTGATAAAGACTTATTTGGTAGTGATACCATTGTCGGCGGTAGTGGTAACGACTCAATTAATGGCAACCGTGGTAATGACTTACTGAAAGGCGATCTAGGTTCTGATACCATTCGTGGTGGAAAAGAAAGCGATACTATGTTCGGAGGAGAAGGTGACGATATGCTTATGGGCGAAAATGGCGATGATTTTATTGTTGCCGATCCCGTATCGAATTCTTCAGAAGCAGGTATTGGAGCAGATTCAGTTTATGGAGGTTTGGGTAATGATATCCTAGCAGCTAGTCGTGGTAACGATATTATGTATGGAGGTGACGATGATGACTTCATGTATGGAGGTAAGGATAATGATTCAATGTTAGGAGAAGAAGGCAACGATACTCTCTTAGGACAGCAAGGAAATGACACAATTTTTGGTGGTAACACGACTCTAATTGAGGTTGATTTATCAGGTCAAGATTTAATTGATGGTGGTGCAGGAGATGACTTCCTCAGTGGTAACCATGCTGAAGATACTATTATTAGTGGTACTGGTAATGATACGGCACGAGGTGGTAAAGGTGATGACAACCTATATGGTGGAGCTGGAGACGATGTTCTCTTTGGAGATGAAGGCAATGACACTATCTGTGGAGATGAAGGTAATGACAGCATATTTGGTAATGCTGATGATGATCTTCTCTTTGGTGATGATGGTGACGATCTGCTAGATGGAGGGGAAGGAAACGATACATTAATTGGTGGTAGTGGTAGCGATCGCTTCGTGCTAAACCTGGATCGGGGGTTAGACTTAATTGCTGACTTCAATATTAGTGAAGATTTCCTAGTTTTAGATGATGGGTTAGTTTTAGACCCACAACAGTTAACTGTTGAAAACGTTGACAACAATACTCAAATATTCTTGGACGATCAACTTTTGGCTACCCTAGAAAATATTGTTATTAGCGAAGAACAAATCATAAGTCAGTTAACTAATATCTAATAATTATTTGCTCTGATAATTACTCAATCAAGTATCATCATAGAAATAGGAATACAGTAATATTTATTGTGTTCCTATTCGTATAATTATTCCTAAATTAGCAGTACATAACTATACTTAATAAGTAGCAAAAATGAAAGCGATAATTAATTAATGCCAACCCCTATAAAGGTACTCCAAATAATTTGTCTAATACCTATAATTAGTAGCTCTTTACAGCGCTTTTCAGATGGATAAACCACATCGTCATACCCAAAACCCTGTAGGGGCGATTCGCGCATGGCAGCAGCATTCCGCAGGAAATCGCCCCGACTGTGGTCTACCGTGCAGGAAAACCGCTGTATATTCTCTTCTAAGTATTTGGACTACTAGAAAATTTTTCAGAAAAACTATCCCAGAAATAAATAATACAGAAAAATTTCACCCTCCTACTGTAAGCATTCAGCTATTAGCATTCAGCCTTCAGCTTTTAAACATACAGGACTTGACTTCGGTTAACGGTCATGTTACAAATTTATTCATAAGTTTTAATTCTCCTTAGAGACTAATTCCTCCTTCAATGTAATTATCAGTTAATAAGTCATAGCTGATAGCTGATAGCTGATAGCTGACGGCTGAATGCTTACCTCCTACTTACCCCACGAGTGAAAGGGGGGAGGAGGGAAGGGGGGAAACTCTCCCCTCTCAAGAGCAGGAGAAGGGTTGGGGGAGATGTCTTCCCTCGTTGCTCGCTCAAATACCCACAATTTTAATCTAGACACGCTACTACAAATTTTATTATTGGGCGTTGCATATTTGCGCATGGGAATTAGTGTGGTCCGTGTGGTCCGTGTGGGGAGTTTTGGGTCTTTTGCCTCCTGGAATTATAGCCTTAGAGAAAGAGGAAGTAAAAGATGGAATTTACCTTTTGTGCAAAGATTCATCCCAAGGTTTCAGCAACGCCTATTATTGAGTAGTGCAACTTACTCAGAGATTACTCCTGACAACTGATAACTGATACCTGATATCTGTTATAAGTAAATAAAGTTGTCTAGGATATAGAAACAATCTATGGCCTCAGATTTTGACAAATCCACAATTGAATTTATTGAGGCGGAAGTGAGCAAATTACTCAAGAATTTGCCCACTCTGAAGCAGCAAAAATGGATCGGGCGATCGCTCTCCACTATAGTTAATATGGCAGGAGAGGAACTTGACCGCCTGGACTGGAAAATATTAGCTGCCTCTTTACAAGATATGGAAAAGGGGTTTAAAACTTTTTATCCCTATCGTCATATTCGTAAAATTACCATATTTGGTTCTGCGCGGACATCCCCAGATACCCCAGAATATAAAATGGCAGTAAAGTTTGCTAATAACATTACCAAACAAGGTTTTATGGTAATGACAGGTGCGGGTGGTGGGATAATGCAAGCTGGCAATGAAGGAGCAGGAAGCAACAAATCTTTTGGTCTCAATATTCAGTTACCTTTTGAGCAAGAGTCTAATCCATTCATAGAAGGTGACAATAAATTAATTAATTTTAAATACTTTTTTACTCGCAAATTATTTTTCCTGAAAGAAACTGATGCTATAGCTTTATTTCCTGGTGGTTTTGGTACTCTAGATGAGGCATTTGAAAGTTTAACATTAACACAAACAGGTAAATATGGTCCTGCTCCTCTGGTATTAATAGATTATCCTGGTGGAAATTATTGGCATGACTGGAATGATTTTATTCATAAACAATTGCTGCGACGAGGTTTAATTAGTCCAGAAGATCCTAATTTTTATACTATTACTGATAACTTAGAATCAGCTTATCAAGCGATCGCTAATTTTTATAGAGTATATCATTCTAGTCGTTATGTAGGAGAGAAGTTTGTCATTCGTCTCAATTCAGAACTTTTACAAAAAGATGTGGATTTTTTGAATCAAGAATTTAGGGATATTTTGACTGTAGGAAAGATTGAAAAAAGTCAAGTTTTACCAGAAGAGTCGGAGGATGAAACTTCCCATTTACCACGTTTAATTATGCACTTTAACCAAAAGGATACTGGTAGATTATATCAAATGATTAGTCAGATAAATAAAATGGGAGAAAATACAACAGAATTAACTCATCCAGAGCATAAGTAATATCATATAGCGTTTTTATTTGGGATCTGGAAACCGAGTCATAAAAAAAAGGGAATAGGGAATAGGGAATAGGGAATAGTAAAGAAGGAAAAACAGCATTAAATAGTAGTAAACATCAGGATATGAAGTAATCAAGACAGCACTTTTTTTCTAGAAGAAACCTCAATCTAGATTTACATCTCATTTAATATTAATTATCCGGATTTGGTATAATTCCACACTGACTGAAAAAAAGCAGAGTGTGGTCCGGGTGGGGAGAAGAAATTTTCATACTCCGTAGGGACGTTCCATGGAACGTCCCTACCTACTCCCTACTCCCTACTCCCTACTCCCTACTCCCTACTCCCTACTCCCTATTCCCTACTCCCTTGTTTGAACAAATAAATATCATCCTGTTGGTAACTAAGCTGAAATTCTGAATTAACCTTGAGTTTATCGACTAATTTACGCGAATATTCCTGACTACTTTTCCAACCGGGATGACGTACATTTACTAATACATAATCATACTCAGCTAAGGCTTCATCTCTAGGTAACTCCTCTTCTTCAACAATTAACTTAATAAACTGACGGTGACTTAAATGAGGAGTAATTTCCGAAGTAGTTAAAACGCCACCTTTTGTCTGAACTAAACTAACTGCCGTTCGTGCTGCTTGCCAAGTATCTAAATAATCTAAATAAATCGACCAAAAATAACCATATTTAGCCAAAGCTAAAAATCCGATGCAAGACCAAATGATTATAAATTTTGGTAAGCGGTTACTAACAATTGTAGATAGATTTTTATCCTTATCTTCTTGGGGGCGACGTAAATTCCAGAGCCAATACCATAAACCACATTTACCATCAGCGATCGTATAAATTACAGCCATTAATAAAAAAGGTAATATTGGCAAAGAATACTGATGAATTAAATCTCGTTGAGCATCAATTTTCGAGAGAATATTCATCGCTAAAACAGGAGAAGCAGCTACCAAAGGAGTTAAATATTTAGGAGCAAGCCACCAAATTATCGGCAGATTTAGCAAAAATAAATATTCTAAAGTTTTGACAGAAATTAATTTACCAAATACCAGTTCAGGTCTTAAAAAAAGATTCAATAAAATTTCTGGTATGGAGTTTCCTAAATATCGATAACGTCCGACTCCTCCTGGTGGTAGACCGTCCTTAAAATAAGGTATTAATATCTGAGTAGCAATAATAAACCAAGACACACCAGTAAATAAAGCTATTGCACCACATACTCGCTTTTTTTCATAAAAGTATAACCAAAAACCCATAGCAGCGACAGGTAAAGATAAAGCATCTTTACAACCTAAAACCCAAAGAATAGCTAAACAAAACCAAACAGTTTTATCTAATTTGGCTGCTAAAATTGCTA
>NZ_JAAHGT010000798.1 GCF_010672385.1 Okeania sp. SIO2F4 | reverse complement strand
TAGGCTAAGAGTAGCTAAATTTCATGCCAAACTGAAAGATACAAGGACAGATTTTCTACATAAATTATCCACTGAAATAATTCGTGAAAACCAAACAGTTGTTTTAGAGGATTTAAACGTTTCTGGTATGGTGAAAAACCGGAAATTATCCAGAGCAATTTCTGATTTAGGTTGGAGACAATTCCGGACATTCCTAGAAGGAAAAGCAGAAAAATATGGTCGTGATTTTAGAGTAATTAGTCGTTGGGAACCTACCTCTCAAATTTGCTCAAATTGTGGTTTTCAAGGTGGCAAGCTAGACCTTTGAGTAAGAGAATGGGAGTGTCTCAACTGTGGTGCAAAACATGATAGAGATCAGAATGCAGCAATAAATATATTAGTCGCGGGCGGGCAGTCCGAGATACTAAACGGACGTGGAGGCAAGCGTAAGACTACCGCCAAGGGAGCAGCCGTCTGTGAAACGTCAACCCGCCGAGGAGCTAAGGCTCGGTAGGAATCTCCGTGCCTTCAGGCCGGGGAGGATGTCAAAAGCTTTAAATGTTGCATTAGAAAAAAATCGTTAAGCCTTGCTACAACAAAAATTATACAAAAAACCAATGCAGAGTTTCAGCTGTGTCAGTCCACTACTACAAGTTTTGCACCAAATTAGCTGTGTCATTCTACTACTATACCTTCTCGCGTCAAGATAAAATCTGCAAGAGGGGCTATGTATCCCGACGCTCATCTTTCAGATAGAGCGCGAGACTTATAGCCCCTCAATCTCCCCGTTAGTTAAATTCTAAACAAACGCAGCACCGTCTCTACGAGTAACACCAATTACAGAAGGTCTTGGGGGTAGCAAACCATTAAAACTTCCTCCAGGATTACCTGTATACCCTATATTACTAGGCCAATTACTGCCACGAGGTACACTTCGCTGCTGAGTAAAGAGAGTGCCATCTAAATTTAACATCTCAATATCCCGACCTAGTAGAACTCCATCTCCAATGGGTGAGCTTTCTCCAGGGTGTTGTACAGCTAATAGTAGAGTTTCATCTACACCACTACTATTTCTGATAAAGTATGGTCCAGTCATTTCGCAACGAGGAGGCCCATAAGCAAAAGGTACAACCAATCCAGCATTAGGTCCGACAACAGGAATGTAGAACAACCAGTTGTTACCAAATACCCCTGTTAAGCTAGAAATATTTCCAGTAGCAGTATGGTCAATCTCTCTTTGTTCTCCAGCAGCACCAGTTCTGAAACCATTGTGATTACTGGTAGACATATCTGTTACACCCCAGATATTACCCAGAGTATCAATTTCTAGGTTATCTACGTTAGCAAAACCTGCACCATTAATCGCACCATCTTCTCCACTGTGTTCAAAAACAGACCAGCTAAAGGTAAGACTTGTGGCATCGCTGTTCGTTTCAATGATTCTGTATAAACCACCAAACTGCTGAATAGCATCAACATCAGCAGAGTATTTACTCACAACAAATACCCTAGAATCTGGATATCCATCTCCACCTGGTGCATTATCTGTATAGGCAATAAATAAGCTACCATCACCAGGATGAACTTCTACATCTTCGGGACGAGAAGAAGGAGTACCACCTACCAGGTTAGAAGCTAAGAAAGCATCGGTTAAAATTGCACCTTGGTTAGGATAGAAGTCTGCTAGAGTTCTGCCTTGATAATCAGATAATACAGTTTCATTAGTCAGGTCTACAATGAGAGACCCACCATCTTCAGTTGCTCCTGCAATACCAGCACGCTGAGGTAAGCGAATTCGACCATCTCTTTGAGCTTGACCAAAAGCATTTAATTCAGCTTCAGCAATTTCACTTGGTGATAGAGGATTAGTTGGTGTACCAGGAACTAAAGGTATCCACTGACCAGAAAAATCAGGATTTAATCTTGCCACATAAAGAATACCATCTTCAAATAATTGGCTATTGCTTGGGTCGGTAGGATTGGAAACAATACCATTACTGACAAACTTATAAGTATGACCGCCACGACGGTCATCTCCCATATAAGCAACTAAGGGTCTACCTGCTTCTACTCTAAAAGCAATATTTTCATGGCGGAAACGACCTAGAGCTGTATGTTTCCTGTTTTGGAAACTTGGGTCTGCTGGAGAAATTTCTACCATCCAGCCATACTTTTCACCAACTAAACCGAAAATAAAACCTATCTCTTGATCTTGATCATAACCAGTTTGAGTACCGTTAGGTAATACGCCTTCTGTAACGCTACCTTGGAAGTTTTCTTCAGCAGTCAAGATTGTACCCCAAGGAGTTGTACCACCAGAACAATTGAAGGCTGTACCAATAATTCGATTACCAAGTCCATCAGAACTTAGAGGAAATACATCAGTAGCAGCAGGTCCAGTTCCTATTAAGAAGTTTTGGTCTCCAGTCTGATAGCTAGTTGTACCCCAGGACGTAACGCTTTGATAACCATCTGAACGTTCAGAGTTAATTCCTAATCCAGATAGGAGATGTATTCTACGGTTAGCACTATCGTCTACAGGAGCATAACGACCATTACTTTTTCTAATTCTGACAATAGACCCACCTTGGTTATAAGCAAATTCGCCACGGGTGAAGGAGCTCTCTTGAGATAAATCTAAACCTAGTACAAGTTGGTCTGTTGTGGGGAAACCAGCTAGGTCATCACCACCTATTAATGAGGATATGGGATAAGAGACATACTCATGGTTAACCCATAGGTAGCCATCATCAGGGTTACCATTAATAGGAATAAAGCTTACATAGTCGCAGTTATAACCAAAGTATTCTTCTGGGTTAGGAAATACGCGATCGCCCCAACCAACAATTACATATCTTTCATATTCGGGGGGTACTATGACATCATCAAAGTATTGATAGGATGACAGTGCAACATCCTGATTTGCTGCTAGAGTATTTCCTTGCCCACCAATTGCTAAAGGTACGTAGCTAGGATTAGTTTCATAAGCTTCTAAAGGATGTGCCAATTTCAGGGGTGTAAAACTCAAACCTCCAGTTTGAGCTTGAGCTACTTCGGAGCTACTACCTAAAAAATTGCCAATTTTTGGTGATAGTGCTGTAGCTGCTGCGCTACATCCGAAGAACATTAATAGTTTTCTGCGAGTAAGTCTAGACATAAAAGTTTTTCTAGTTTCTCTGTGTCTGAGAAGTGGTAGATAGGGATTTTGGATGTATTACTAGCAGTATTTTTGACCTAAATTATGTTTATGTAATCGGTTTTTTTTATGCTGCCTCCAGAAGTTTATCTGTAACAATTTATCTTTGGTTTATAATTTGTTTAAATTTAGTTAAAGGATTGTTTAAATTTGGGTTAATCTATCAATCAATCCAAGATTAAGAAGATATTTAATTGCAGAATTTTCACAGTTATATCTAATCACCAGATTAGATTTATCAATGTTGTAGGGATAGTTTTATAATCTAATACTATTTGGATAAAATGAAGTTAGAAATATAGCAATAGCTAAAACAAAGGAATATTAATCATCTTCTATAGCAATCATAAATAGGTTGCGGGTAATCAAAAAGTAAATAAAAAAAACTGAAACTCTTACCTGTTCCCTAAAAACCAGTAATATTTTTGACACGAATAAAATAGGATTGCTATATATAATAAGGAAGTAATGATAATCACCGATGCCCAATGTTTAGTAAATACTTATCGCGCCGATTATAACTAGCTTTAGTCACAGGATATAGGGCTACGCGCAAATTAAAAGTCAAAAGTCAAAAGTTAAAATTAATCTCTGACTTAATTTCAGGTTTTACCAATGTCCGCGCCCTAAATGTGTAGTGTTATAAATAATAAAATATCAAAGTAAAAGTCAGCATTCAGGTGTTAGATACAGCCTATTCCATCTAAGTGTTGTACAGTGATTCTAGTAGATTTGATTAAAGACATGAAAACTTTATTCCATACTTCAAAAACTATTTAAAAATTTAGTGCCACTGTACCTCATCAACCTGAAATCTGCTGTATAAATTGCATTTGAAGGAGAAAGAGAAATTAGTCTAGAAAAAATTATTGATAATTATCAAGTATTGGTAAAACCACTAAAGCTAACCTTAGCAGTCAAACTAATGCTTACCGAAAAACTCAGGTATAAAGCCTCTCCATTCATGGAGAAAAAGCGGTAGAGGGATGGATGGATTACCTAATACCGTTTCACTGAAGTCAGAAGTCAGAAGTTAGATTTTATCGACTAAAAACCTTGAAAATATCATAGTTTTACACAATTATTTGACATTTAAAGCTTGAAACTATTTGTGATATTCTTAAAGTAAATTGGTATAACCATATCTAATCGACTAAGAGAAGAAAAAAATCCTTTTAGCCAATCCTATCTGTTATAAGAATAGGTAATAATTTTGGTTTCAAGCCTCTCCTTTTAAGGGGAAAACAAAGACAATATTCCTTATATTCAATTCCCGAAGGATTTTAACCTTCTTGTAATTATCAATTATCAATTATCCATTATCCATTAATGAATTCTTCCTACTTGTCTTAGTCGTTAATCATCTATTGACCCCCAACGCGATGGCAGGTTTCCCATCGACCATGGCCATCGTTTCCTGCG
>NZ_JAAHGT010000797.1 GCF_010672385.1 Okeania sp. SIO2F4 | reverse complement strand
CCCATCTCCCCATCTCCCCACACTTCCGGTGGTTCCTTTACCATTACGCGAGCACCACCACCGGAATTTTTCTCTTCTGTTGCGTATAGAGCAATAGTCATTTCATTTGCTGAAGCTCCCGGAGGCGGATGACGGAATTTTTTTCTTCCCCATGGGTATAGAGCAATAGTCGTTTCATTTGCTGAAGCTCCCGGAGATGGATGATGGAATTTTTTTCTTCTATCTATTGCTCTATACGCAATAGTCATTTCATTTGCTGAAGCTCCCGGAGGCGGATGACGGAATTTTTTTCTTCCCCATGGGTATAGAGCAATAGTCGTTTCATTGCAGGACAACCAGGATAGGTTCTTCGATCGCCAAGGAATATATATATTAGCGATCGCCCGATACAGACTTTCTGGAGGTGCATATACAAAATTTTCTGAACCCAAAAATTTGACTATTTTATAATTTGAAATCGTAATTTTCACTTACTTCTATTAAGAGGCTATTTTGGCTATAACTTATATCAAGTAAAATTAATTTCAACGTAGGGATATTGTATGCAAAGTCCCTACTAGATTGGGGAAAGGTTTATTACAGTTATTTAATGAGACATGATATTAACCTTCATCGCCATATTCATAATTATCATCAATTTGTAGCTTGTATTGCTCTACAATTAAATGCCAAAAACTTTGATGATTTTCTAAAACTTTTGGATCGATTTTCTGCATTTCTAACTCAAGCTTTTCAGCTCTGACATAGAGACTTTATTCAAAATTAAAACAGCGCAAATAAGCAATTACAGAAGTTGCCAGATGATCGATACTTGAATTGAATAAAGTGATGGATAGATTTTCAGGATTAATAGATATAATTTTACCATTATTGGAATTATCAATACAGATTCGATGAGCAAATTCTACTTCCGTAGAAAATACAGCGTCATCAGGAATTCCTAAAGCTTCTATTTTTCTATCTATATCTGACAAACTTGAATTATCATTAAATCCTATTTTACTAAGCGGTACTAATGTGTTTATTAATCGATTGAGACCTATACAACCAATAGTAAAAACTTGGTGTAGATTTGGGAGTAATTTTCCAATCCGAGTATCTTCTAAAATAGGTTCAAAATCCATTGAAAACCTAAGATAATCCATTACAGGAGGAAAACTTGTGTTGAGGATAAATTCTTTAGTTTCTTTTGGAAAGTTAATGTATAGAAAATCTCAAATAACTTACTACTCGTGGAAATCCTACATTCAAAACTAAATTTTTAATTTCACTGGGAAGGTTAATCTTAATTTTCTGAACCAAAAACTTCAAGCATTTCATAATTTGAAATCATAATTTTTGCTGACTTCAATTCTTCAGTAATTAATAGGACAAAATGACTTTTTTGATAATTATTTTTCTATTTACTGTTCCCCCACTCCTCCACCCCTCCTACTCCCCTACTCCCTCACTCCCTCACTCCCCTACTCTCGTACTTCCCTACTTCCCCACTCCCCTACGAGGTGATTCTAAAATCAAACGTTGTTTGGCACGAGAGATCGCTTTGAAGGACTCACCCTCAAGAAAAAGATAAATTAAAATAGTTAGAAAATCTCTGGATTTGTGTAAAATCAAATTATCCTAATCTATCAAATAAATATCTCATGTTAGAACAAAATATTATTACTATTGAACCAGGAAAACGCAGTGGAAAACCTTGTATTCGAGGTATGAGAATAACTGTTTATGATGTACTTTCTGATCTAGCTGCAGGCATGACTTATGAAGAATTATTAGAAGATTTTCCCTATTTAACACGTGTAGGATATTTTTGCTTGTCTTAGCTATGCTGCTGAACGGGAACAACAAACTTTAATAGTATAGCAAAAGGCAGAAGGCAGAGAGCAGAAGGCAGAAGGAAAAATCTTGGTTTGTCTGGGTTTTAGGGTTTTGATGTGTCCTAAGCGCCTTGGCGGTTGCTATACCCAAATGAAACTTTTATTCGACCATAGTTGATGTTGGGTTGAGGTAACGAAACCCAACCTACTAATAGTGTTGTAGTTTTCATTATCCATTATCCATTATCCATTATCCATTATTGAGTCGAGCTGCTGCTAAAATTAAACGTTGTTCGGCACGAGCGATCGCTTGATAAGTCTGCTCAACAGTATTAACATTAACAGAAATGGAAGTAATACCCCACCGAATCAAATCATCTATTATTTCTGGGTATAAAGCAGGAGCATCACCACAAATAGAACAAGAAATACCAGCATTTTTAGCCTGAGAAATTAATTGCTTAATTGCTCTCATTACTGCTGGATGACGAGCATCAAAAGTATTTTTCATTTCTTCTTTTTCTCGGTCTACACCTAACAATAATTGTGTTAAATCATTAGTACCAATAGCAATACCTTGTACGCCTGCTTTCACATATTCAGGTAATAAGAATAAAACCGATGGTACTTCTGCCATAATCCAAATTTGAAAATGATTCGGTTTATCTTTCCATTTTGCTTTAATGCGACTCCAACAAAATTGAAATTCTTCTACAGAACGTACAAATGGCAAAATTAAATTAACGTTACTATAACCTAATTTATGTACTTCAGATAAGATATTTATTTCTAAATCTACTAAACTTGGTTCTAGCATATAACTAAATGTGCCATGCTGTCCTAATATAGGATTATAATAATTAGTTTGATGGGAAAAATTTAATTCTTGAGTTAGATTTTGAGGATGAATATTTTGACGATACCTATCGCCTTGATCCCTAGAATAATTTAGAGGTAATTCTTCGAGTTCTTGAGTGAAAGTTTTTTGTTGATAACTAGAATTAAATAATCCCAAATCAAGGGAACGGTAAAAAACTGGTTTAGGAGCAAAAGCAGCAGCAAATTGACTAAGATGCTGCACCATTAAATCTATTAATTCTGATTGACGACCTTGTTTTATCCACCATAAAGGATGATGATTTTCTAACAATTCAATTGCCATTAATTCCGAGCGTAATAATCCTACTCCGTCTATGGGTAAATCTTTAACTTTTGGAATTGAATTAATTTGACTGATATTCACAAATAATTTACTGCCAATGGGAAAAAAGTTTTGAGAATGAAGAGAATTTTCTGTTACTTCTATATCCATTTCTTGAGGATAATTTTTCTGTTCTTTAAGTAGATGTACTTCTCCATTATTGCCATTAACTAATAAATAGTTACCTGTTTTAATTATCTGAGTAGAATTGGTAGCTCCGACAATAGCAGGAATCCCAAGTTCTCTAGCTAAAATTGCAGCATGACTTGTAATACCACCTTGTTCAGAAATAATTCCAGCAGCATTTTTTAGTAATGGTAAATAACTAGGAAGAACTGCCGAGACAACTAAAATTGCTCCTTCAGGAAATTCTTCTAATTGTAGAGCCAAACTCTGAATAACTATGGCTTTAGCTGTTACTTTCCCTGCTGATACTGGTATACCTTTAATGATAGGAACATCAAGATTTGCAATAGATTCAGACAATAAATCTGATTTATTCCCCTGATTATTATTTTTTAGATCGGGAAATTTAGTAGATAAACCTAGTTTCTGCGTAACTTCTATAGATTGTTTTTCTTCTGTTGTCGAACTAGGTAACTTTTCTAAATTTTGATAGTCTTTTTGCAGTTTCTTAAAATCGGTAATTAATAGTTGAGGTTCAGCATCGCTATCTCTTTTAAATAAACTCCATTTCAAATAAAAATCAGTCGGGAATTCCTTTGTTATTTTCTGAGTTAACTCAAGTAATAATTGTAGGTGTTTGTCTTCTAAAGCAAATTCTTTTTGTAACTCTTCTGGCAAGAAAAAAGCTTGGAGTGCTGGTAAAGTATCAGGAATAGGCATTTGAGTATGATAAACTTCTTGCCATGTATTGGTATAGCTGACTTTTGTAATAGCTGGATCGAGGTTATAAGCTATGATTTTATTCCCTAATTTTTTGTCTTGTATAGTGTAATTTTCAGGATAAATTAGATAAGAGTCGGGGATAATTTGCCCCAAATCAATAGATACTTCTAAACCATGAGTTGCTTGAATTTCCCAACTATCTGCAAAAACTTGAATAGTTCCTGAAGCGATCGCCGATTGTAAAGCTTGTACTAAGATTACTGGTTGAATTTGTTGAATATCAATGTGGTGACTATGCCAATATAATAAACTTTTAGCTTTAAATATTTCTGACCATACTTGTTTAATTCCTTGAATAAATTCTGCCGATATAGCTTCACAAATTGTTGGTTCTAATATCCCAAAAGTTTCCAGGCTAGGAGAGGCTAAATAAGGCTGAAAAATTAATACTTCAGCATTCAGATTATTAATTGCAAATTCCAATGATGAGACTAACTCGAATGGTATATCGGTATCGACGATATAGTAGTTAATCGAGCGAGAAATTTGTTGTAATTGTTGATAGTCATTGATATTAAAATGTAAAGAAGAATGAGGAAAATCAGCTAATAAAGGCTTGAATACGGTTATCTAAAAGCATCAACGTACTATCAATTGCTTCATGGATATCAACTGGTTTAATTTCTGGTTTTTCAAACCGAGAAAAATTACGCATTGATTTAACTATTTGATAAATCCTT
>NZ_JAAHGT010000796.1 GCF_010672385.1 Okeania sp. SIO2F4 | reverse complement strand
TGTAAATAATCATCCCTCTTTTTCAGCTCTAATCAAACCCCATATATTTCTATCGGAGGAAAAATGGCAATTAAGGATGATTTTTTGTATCCTCGCAGTCGCTATCACGGTGATTTTACTCCAGAAAACTTAGTTTTTAATGCAAACTTACAGGAATTTGCTCAACGAGTTAGTATCATTTGTGGCTTAGAAACTGGTGGGAAAATTTCTTCAGAAGAAGCTTATTATAAAATTAAGGACCTTTGGAAACAGTTGAAAAAGTCTAAGAAAAATTTGGGTATTGGTGAAGACTCTGGGGATGGTTCTACTCAGGAAAATATTTAAAATTAATAATGATTTTATCCCCTAAATTAACTGGGAAATTGAGTATTCTTCCTTAAAAATAACAGTTTCAGGCAATTATTTGACATTTAAAGTTTGAAACTATTTGTGACATCCTTAAACTGAATTGGTAGAACAGTTTCAGAGTATTTATCTGTGGTGGGACTTTTGACAAATTCTTGAGCAATGCTATAATAAGTAAAAACACTGAGAAAAAATACTGAAAAATGTGACAAAAAGTAAAAAAAATATCAAGCACAATCTCAAGATAGGCAAAAAAGGAAAATAAAAATGGAGATCATATTACTATGAACAAAAAATTAACTTAAAATCTCTTTAATTAAATTAAAAATTGTGTAAAACTACTCAGGGAGAAACTAAAATGAATCAGCATGAATTTATTTTTCCACAAAGTTCCTATTACGGAAAAGGAACTCCAGAAAATATAGCTTTTAATGGGAAATTACAAGAATTTTCTCATAAGGTAAATTATATTAGTGGTCTACAAACAGCAGGGAAAATTCCAGCAAGATTGGCCTATCTACAGGTGCAGGAACTATGGCAAGAGCTTAAACAAACAAAACAAAAGTTAGATAGTGCAAAAAAAGCTTAAATATAAGAAAAATTTATGGCTCCTAACCAAAGCGCGATCGCCAATTCCAGGTAATCATCAAAATTCACTGATTGGCGAACGCTTAAAATTGAAATAATTTAGCCTCAAACCATTAATATTAATTTTCAAATACTAATTCCATCCTATCACCTCTAAATCTTGTCATCCCATATTCAATAATCTTGCCATCCCCATCTACATTTATCGACTCTGCTAATAGAATAGGGTGATTAAGAGGAACTTCCAAAACAGAAGCATCAAGATGCTCAATTATACGAGCATAAACATGAGTTCTATGACGAATATGGTCGCAATTATATAACTGCCTTAACAATTGAGAAATTGAACCTTTCTCTTGCAAAAATTGGATTCCCTCCTCTTTGATTATTTCTGGAAAACGATCTAAAGGAAAATAATGACTACTAATGCTAAGGGGTTGCTTATCTGCAAAAGCTAAACGTTCAATTAAAGCGACACAAGCACCTACTTCTATTTCTAGTTTTTGAGCAATAGAAGCATCAGCAAGTCTTTCAACTACTTGTAGCAATTGAAAATTAGGTTTTTGACCTTGGGCAATGAGACTTTTATTATAGCGTACCCGTTTACCAATAACATATTGAATAGGTTTACCCACAACAAAAGTTCCACGACCTTGATCGACTCTCAGCAACCCTTCACTTTTCAAAATAGCGATCGCCCGGCGCAAAGTATGACGGTTAACAGCAAAATGTTCACTGAGTTGAGCTTCAGTGGGTAACTTTTCTCCTACTTGATAAACTCCTTGCTTAATTTTTTGGCGTAACTCTTCAACAATTTGAGTATAAATTGGTAAGTCTTCACGGTGCATAAGGTTTTAAATATATATATTTTAAATTTTTCTCGTCACAACTTATAATTTTTTTAGCTGAATTGGCGGTTAATTAAGTAGGCATTGAGCCTACTTAATTAACGATATTATTTTGGAGTTTTTGCTATTAAATAAAACTCGTGTTATAATAGTAACATAAAATCCCAAAAACCCACAAAATGAGGACTGCCTATCAATACAAACTTAGACCCAATAAAGACCAAATTGCGACGATAGAATTGTGGTTGGAGTTGTTGCGTCGGCAGTACAACCATCGACTAGGGGAGCGGTTCTCATGGTGGTCAGAAAATCGCTGTCCGGTTAACGCTTGTCCGCAAGGTGGATGCCAATTCCTCAGTTGAGAGACAACCCAGATTATTACTCTCAGAAAAAAGATTTGGTAAATACCAAAGATAAATTCCCTGAATATAAGTTAATTCATTCTCAGGTATGCACCGATTGCATAAAACGGGTAAAACTTGCCTTTGTGCTTGTGGTTTAAGGTAGATAAAAACGGGCAGCGATTAGGTAAACCTAGATTTAAAGGAAAAGGACGTTATCGGAGCTTTACTTATCCCCAAATAAAGCAAGATTGCATTGAAGAAAATAGGATTAATTTACCCAAAATTGGTAAAGTAAAGTTAATTCAACATCGACCGTTACCCAATGGTTTTCACTCTTAAACTGTTACTATTAGTCGCAAAGCTGATGGTTATTATGTTACCCTATCCCTAGAAGACAAGTCGGTTCCTAAGTTCAATTCTGATGTCAAATCCACATCATAAAATACTCTAGGAATTGACATGGGGTTAAAAGATTTTGTGGTAACTAGCGTTGGAGAATCGGTTCCAATTCCTCAATATTATCGAAAATCTCAGCAGCGATTAAAGACGCTACAAAAACGTTTATCTAGGAAGAAAAAAGGGAGTATAAGATGGTTAAAAGCTGTTAAAGCTGTAGCCAAACAACATAAAAAGGTAGCCGATAAACGGAAAGATTTTCATTTTAAAACAGCCAATGAATTGTTATTAAAAGCTGATATTATTGCCCACGTAGACGCGGAGCGGCGTGCCGAAGGCAAACTTAAATATTAAAGGGCTAGCCAAAACTCGATTGAGTAAATCAATCAATGATGCGATTTGGGGGACAATTTCTAACTATTTTAACTGTCAAAGCTGAGAATGCTGGCCAGAAAACAATAGCAGTAAACCCCAAAAATACCAGCCAAGATTGCTCAAATTGTGGTAAAAAAGTCCCTAAAGAATTGTCGCAAAGAATTCATTCTTGTCCGCACTGCCCTGCAGTAATAGACCGCGATCTCAACGCTGCAATCAATATAAAAAATAGGGCGGTAGGGCATTCCGTCCTTAAAGCTCGTGGAGTCCTATGCTTTCTTCAGGACTGCGAAACGAGAAGCCCACGCCATACCTTAAGGTTGGCGTGGGAGTATGTCACTTGACTATTCAGCTACTAGCTCTCAGAATTTCCTAGGAAATGCTGCGCAAACATCTTTTTTTTGTGAATAACACATTTGCTACAGATAGCTAAGATTAGCTGATATACTTTGAACCATACTTTAAAATAGATTTAAGTCTCTCAATACTACTTTATAACTTAATTTTTTATGAAGTTTATTCCTGAGAGCCAACATCTAAATGCTTATCAAAATAATTGTGTCTAAAAACCCGTCTTTTCATACGAAATGTTTTTAGTGGGTTGCTCGCCCATCCCCATTACAAAAACAACTTCTGACTTCTGAGTTCAACTATAGTCACAGCAAGAATTTAACTTCTGACTTCTGATGACTTCTAACTTCAGCTCTTGACCTATTTCAAATCAAATTATCTAGAATTATTATGTCGGCAAATTTTGAACAAGTATTTGTACATCCTAGTCAATTTCCTGACCAAGTTTATCAAGATTATTTAGTCAGTTTTTCTGGAAAGCAAATTAATCATAAATTTCATTATGATAGTGTCAAGCAAAGTCAAAAATGGTTAAAAATTCACCAAGAATATTCTCCTTCTCGAACCAATCTAGATTGTGTTGATGCTTATGAAAAATGTTTCCAAAAAACAGCCGAAACCCTAGATAAATTTTCCAATTTACAGTTAATTGGATTAGGTTCTGGTGGTGGAACTAAAGATAGTTTGTTATTGTCACACCTATCTAATCAAGGGCGAGAATTAATCTATTACCCTTTGGATGTTAGTTTATCTCTGGCAATAATTTCTGCTCAAAAAGCTAAGAGTTCTTTTCCTGAAATATCTGTACAACCAATTGTTTGCGATCTACTTCATGCTGACGATTTAATGCTTCAGATTCAGAAAAGGGATGAGAAAGAAAGGAGAATTATTACGTTTTTTGGGATGATTCCTAATTTTTATCCCCAGCAAATTTTCCCAATTTTAAATAACTTCTTGACTGAGGGAGATTTATTACTATTAAGCGCAAATTTAGCACCTGGTTCTGATTATGTTCAAGGCATTGAAAAAATTCTGCCACAATATGATAATGAATTAACAAAAGATTGGCTAATTACTGTATTGGAAGATGTAGGAGTTAATCGAGAAAATGGGAATATCAAGTTTGGGATTAAAAATGATGATAAAAATCCTAATTTGAAAAGAGTTAATGCTAATTTTGAATTGAATAATGATGTGAATTTTAAATTGGATGAGCAATTGATAGAGTGGAAAAGTGGGGATAAAATTGGGTTGTTTTTCTCCTACCGTTATACAACAGCAAAGCTGCAAGAAATCCTCAGTAGTTATAGCATAAATATATTGAATTATTGGGAATCTTCTAATCAAGAAGAAGGAGTTTATCT
>NZ_JAAHGT010000795.1 GCF_010672385.1 Okeania sp. SIO2F4 | reverse complement strand
TGGTAAGTTTGAGGATAATGAAGACCTCTCCACCAACCCCTCTCCTTTTAGGAGAGGGGAGAGAGAAATATTCCCCCAACGCTAGCACTTAAGGGGGTTAGGGGGTTAGGTTTTTTTTACCCACAATTTTAGCCTAGACACACTACTACCTATATGTTGAATTACTCAGAAAATCAAACTACGAAATACTATTAGCCCAATTTTTCGCCCATTCCAAAGTTTGCTTCACTTTCTGCATATCCCCAGCCTCACAATAAATCTGCTTAATTAGCTATAGCTATAGAAGTATTAAATGATTTGTGAAAAAAATTAGGTAGTCCTGCATAGTAATGGTAAAGATATATATTTTTTAATTTCTTCCCACACCCCCCACACCCCCCACACTCCCCACACTTCCCACACTTCCCACACTCTCTCTAGCATTACTATCCATCACCACCTAAATTCTTTCTACCCCTCCTGACTCGGTCCTCCTGACTCGGTCCTCCTAAATACTATTTGCCCAATTTTTCGCCCATTCCAAAGTTTGCTTCACTTTCTGCATATCCGCAGCCTCACAATAAAGTCGCAAAACAGGTTCAGTACCACTAAACCGAATCAATAACCAACGACCATCAGCTAACCGAAACTTATACCCATCTATCGTCAAACAATCAACCACTTTTTCTCCCGCAACCTCCATCACAGGATTATTTGTTAACTCCTCCAAAAGTCGCCCTCGCACTTCCATATTAGGCAAAGGTAAATCTATCCGGTCATAAACAGAACTAAAACCCGTTTTTTCTTGCAGTTGGCGATAAATAACACTCAAATCTTCACCAGACATTACCACTGCTTCCAACAAATAGAGCGCCGATAACAAAGCATCCCTTTCTGGAATATGAGTACCATAACCAATACCCCCAGACTCTTCACCACCCACAAGCACCTGAGCTGACAACATCCGATCGGCAATATACTTATAACCAATAGGAGTTTCAAATATTGGCATCTTGTATAATTCCGCCACTTTCGGAAATAGATCAGAACCACTAATAGTCTTCACCACCTCCCCACTAAACCCATGCCTAGTTGTCAGATGTTCAATCAGAATAGGAATTAAAATTTGAGAACTGAGAAAATTACCCTCACCATCCACAGCAGCAATGCGATCGCTATCTCCATCAAACACCAACCCAATAGCTAAACTTCCTTTATTCGCTGCTCGATAACTTTTAATTTCCTTAAAAAGTTTACTTAAATAACGAGGCAAAGGTTCAGGCGCTCCACCATCAAATAAAGGGTCCCTATTACCATTAACCTCTTCAATTTCTACACCCAATATTTGTTGTAAACCTCCAGCAGCAGCTCCGTGCATTACATCGGCAAAAACTTTTAATTTTCCTTCATTAATTGCCGACTTAATTTTATCAATCTCTACCATTTTTTGTAGAGTTTCGCAATAACTAGGCCAAGGATTAAAACTTTCTCTTTTCCCTCCTTGAACCCCATCTTTTTCCACTTCAACAGTTAATAAATCTTCTATTTGTTTAGTTATTTCCGGAGGCACCGACCCGCCAAAAGCACCCTTAACTTTTAACCCTAAATACTTCCCTGGATTATGACTAGCAGTCATCACAATTGCCCCAAGAGCTTGTTTTTGAAATGCTGCCAAACTAAAAGCTGGAGTAGGAGCATAACTATCCGTTAACAGAACATCAAATCCTGCATTTTGAACAGCTTCGGCAGCAACCTGAGCAAATTCTTCAGCCATAAACCTTCTGTCATGGCCAACAATTACTGTTTTACTGTTATTAGTAGAGTCAGCATAATTTTTCTCTAAGATTTGCGCTGCGATAGGAGCTACTAGAACAACTCGTTCAAAAGTAAAATCATCAGCTATGACACCGCGCCAGCCATCTGTTCCAAATTTGATTGGTTTAGCCATATCAGAAATCTCTTGATGTGTATATTTTTTGGTCTAATTATTTACTTTGAATTTCAGCTTGTCAACCCTGGTTTGCTATAAATAATTCTAGAAGAGAAGGGGGAGGAAATAAAAAAACTTACTAAGGCGTTATGTAAAAATAAGTTGTACAAATTTTATCTGAAATAGATTGTGAAATCTAGCTTCCATCAAAAAAACTGTTCAGGTTATTCTTACACGGCTCCTAAGAAAGAATTCAGGAATCAGAATATATTTGGGGAATTATTTATGACTGGCAAATTTAGCTTGCGTATGGCAAAGAAGTAAAAATGGGTTTAAGGATCCCACCGAATTATCAAATTTGGTGGTCTTCAATATAATGGGGGAATTTAGACTTAGACCCGCCATTCATTAATTCTGATTCCTGTCTTCTTTCTCCTCAGTGCTTCTTTAATTCCTTATTCCCACTAAATTCGGTTACTACTTATGAGAAGAATGTAGGTTGATGGCGAATTAAGCTCAAGTATTCCTCTCTTACTTTCTGATCTTCTTCAAAAACACCAAGCATTGCACTGGTAACAGTCCAAGAACCAGGCTTTTGAACCCCCCGCATTACCATACACATATGAGTAGCCTCAATTACAACTGCTACACCCTTTGGTTCTAAAATTGTTTGAATTGCCTCAGCAATTTGACGATTTAGTCGCTCCTGGACTTGCAATCTGCGAGAGTACATTTCGACAATCCTAGCTAGCTTACTTAGTCCTACTACTTTTTGATTAGGGATATAAGCTACATGAGCTTTTCCCATGAAAGGTAGCATATGATGTTCACAAAGACTAAAAAGATTGATATCTCTAACTAGAACCATTTCGTTATGACCTTCATCAAAGATAGCATTATTCACAATTTCTTCAAGGGATTGACTGTAGCCACTAGTCAGAAACCGCATTGCTTCTGCAACCCGCTTAGGAGTTTTAAGTAATCCTTCTCGCTCAGGATTTTCTCCTACTGATAGTAGCATTGTCCGCACTGCTTCCATCATTGCTTCATTACTCTCTTCAGCAGAAGGTTGTTGCCTAATTGATTGACCATTGGATGAGGAGCTACGGTCAGGTCTATAGGAAATTTTACCAGTTACATCTGCATCAGAAGTTTTAACACCATTGATGCTAAGTTTTTTGCTAGAATTGGAGCCGTTGGAAAAAGTTTGAGTCATAATAGATTCGGATCGAATTTCAAAAAAGCACGTTGTATCTTGACCTAACCTAGGGTAGGCCATTTAGCTTAAATCATAATTCTTTAGTTCATTGGTACTAATTAGTTTGTGTTATTAATAAGCAATGAACTATAACTATGAGAGTTTTTCAATTTCTCTGCTGTAAGTTTGACATCGACCAAGAATCCATTTTCACAAGTCATTAGTTATCAGAAAATAGGTAAATTACTGTCTGAATTGGTATCAGGAAAGCATTGAGAATTGACTACTCAACTATATTTGGAATTTTATCATAGTTAATATAGTTAAGATCGATCCCAATAAGTTTCTCGATCCTATAGAGGGGTATTGACAAAACTGGCTCGAACTACCTGTAATACTAATTAAGTAGTTCTTTATTTTCTTGTCATTATTTCATAAGGAGCTATCAAGCAAAATTTACTTGACACTTTAGACATCCCTCTTGTGAAAATACTTGGTCATTAACGAAACCATAGATACTACTATAATAATTATGCCAGAAAGTCTGTCCTGAATAGCTAATTAAGATTGCTTTAATTAATTTCAAAAGAATTATTGAGTTGAGTTGACATCCTCACTGCTGTTCTGGTACAATAACAAACCATCTAAATTATTTTTAGCTTTAGCAAATTCTTCTCTGCTTTATTTAGAACTACCCCAGCAGTTTTTCACCTAATTCCCTACACAAACTTAAATATTGTGGGAAATTTACCTCAACAAACTCATAGAGTTCGTTTTTTGACTGAGGTGTTAAAATATCTGTCTAGTGATAGACCATGATAACTAGATTGATGAATTTCTCAAGTGTAAAGCCATTTTATGTCTATCTCCACATTGAGAACATGGCTGAGAAATAGGATAAAATCTATTTGTTTTAACCCTCTCAATAAACTCCTACATTCCTAAATTATACAAAATATCTAGCTATAAGCCTATCTTTGTATTTTACTTTATTCAGCCCTTTTGGTGTTATAAATGCTCTCTATTATATCATAATAGCCATTTAACAATCATTCCTTTAAAAAATACTTTCTGACGGTTGTTTAGGATTTTCACCAATAAACTACAATATATAGTTTATCACGTTAATGATTGCTTGGTTATAGGATATTTGTCCTTACTTAAAACCCACCTGTGGTTATTCAACTAGCCATTAAACCTACATTCCGCACCAAAAAATGTAGTATAAAATATAAGTCAAAAGCGAATGTGTAATTTTGAGGGAACCTCAGAATGTAAGACGCACTTCACCACACTCAAAATTCAAAAGCAAGAAGTAAAGAAGAAAATTATAGTGGTCAATAGGAGTCAAGGATTCAATCAGTATTTCTGCTTAATATTTAACTGATGATTTGACTCCCGATCGAGGTAAATGAAGATAATTTATATAGTATAAATACGGGATCGGCTAAGGATTTTATACTAATTTTCATGTTACCAATTGAAGTGCGGAATGTGGGATTAAA